>JBFIIN010000054.1:0-12848 GCA_041601225.1 Oceanococcus sp. | reverse complement strand
TGCGGAATCAGGCATACCGAGAAACTCCGGTCGCCAGCATCGTTTACCGTCAGGCTGACACCGTCGACGCAGACGGAACTGGATGCTGCGCCCATCATTCACGCGCCTGATCACCTGGCCGACGTCATCCACATGGCCGCTGACCAGATGCCCGCCCAGGCGCGTGTTCGGCGTCACCGCCCGCTCCAGATTCAGGGGATCACCCGGCGCCAGAGCGCCAAGAGTCGTCACCCGCAAGGTCTCAGCGGACACATCGGCGGCGAATCCTTCAGCATCCCAGTTCACGGCGGTCAAACAGACCCCGTTGACCGCAACGCTCTCACCGGGCGCAAGTGCATCGCGCGGCAAATCGCCGATTTCAATGCGCAGGCGCTCGTCGCCCGCATGGCTCTCGCGGCTCGCCAGGCGACCGACCGCGCTGATAATTCCGGTAAACATGTTGTCTCTGGAGGGATGCCGGCCCGCGATGATACGCGAGTCCACCGCGCCGGGGCGCTGCATGCGCTTCGCGCGACCGCTAATTGTCGATAACCAGCGGCTGGGCGAGGATCCACAGGCCCAGACTGGTCAGCGCCATCATCAGAACCAGCATCGCCAGCTGGCTCACAACCGCCTGGCGGTGCCCGGGAAACAGGCGCAGGGCAATCAGATGGGCGAGGACCACGCTGGCGACATGTCCGGCCACAATCAGGACCAGCTGAACATGCCAGACCGTGTTCGCATCGGGAATGATCGCACGCTGCAGCCATTTGGCCGTACCGAAGACATTCCAGCCCCATCCGAATGGATCGGAGGCCAGGGCCACGATGCGCACGCCCTGGCTCTGAATGAGGGTGTAATAGTGGCTGAGGTGATAGACCAGGGCGATGGGCAGCAGGCTGGGTGCGAACTGAAAAGCCAAGTGTCTGAGCGTGTGCCGCCCCCCGGTCAGTCGACGCGCCAGGGCCATTACGCTCAGGTAGGCGCCCAGATAAACAAAGGGTGACAGGATCAGGCCGAGGGTATTCCACGCCGTGTTGATGCGAATCATGCTCGGCACCGCCGCCAGCGGATTCCGCCCCACCCAGTCGCGCAAGCCGGCCTGGTAAAGATCCACCCACAGCAGTTCGCGCCAGAACAGCGTGGCCTGCAAACCGTCGAAACTTGTCGACGCCAGCATGAACAGCACGAAAACCACCAGCCCCCACGATTGCACCGACAGCTCCAGCAACCCTTGCCCCGGCCAGCGCAGGCAAACCTGCCGGGGTTGCCCGTGACTGCGGGGCATATAGGCCAGCGGCGCCATAGCGCCCAGCAGGCGCAGCATCACACTGAAAAACTCGCAGTAACGGAACCAGTCCCGCAAGCCGATCAACCCCACGCCCAGCCCATTGAGCAGGCTGTAGCCCAACAGGCCCCAGGCCAGCGACAACGGCGTATTGCGCGCGTAGAGCTCGATCCAGATAAAGCTCATGTAGAGCACCAGTGCTGGCCAGTAGCCCAGCTCGCGGGGATAGCTCAGCAGGCCGCGCGGATAGCCCCGCAAAACCCGACCCAGGGCCAGGCTGACACTGCGCCAGGGATTGCAAAAGGCATACACATCGCCGACCAGCACGGTCAGATATGGCAGGCCCAGCACAAACCAGATCCAGAAAAAGGTCATGTTGAAATTGCCGTAGGGCAGGTTCTTGCCCAGCAGCCCCGTCGCGACACACAGCAGCAGACTGGCCAGGGCCAGCAGGCGCGCGGCTGGCAACACCCAGGCGATACCGCCCGGCGACCAGCCGATCCCCCGCCAGGCCGCAGCCCTGGCCGGCTCAGCGCGTCGCACCAGAAAGTATGAAACGACCAGGAACGACGCCAGCAGTGCCAGCGCGGCGCCGCCGACATACATCCAGAACGGCAATGGCGGCGTATAGCTGCGGCCAAAGGAATGGGCCCACAGCTGGGGGCTCGAGCCCCCCAGCAGCAGCCCGGCCCACAGCCGCGCCGCGCCGCGGTTCAATCGGAAAGGGCGGGTCATCGGGTCAATCCTCGACTCACAATAAATAATTGGCCCCAAGAGCCAGGTCCTTGTAACTGAAAAGGTTCAGTTTTTACGATGTACGCCCACGCGCTTTCGCGTTATTCTGCTACCGATAATTAGCGAACAGGCGCGCCTCCTCACATTCGCGGTCAGCTGCGGTGTTCCGTTTGCAATTCGGAGACAATTTTATGCGGTACACCAGAATACTACTGCTCACCCTGGGCGCAGTCATCGTTGCGCCCGGCTGCGGCGGTTCGTCCAGCTCGGGGACCGGCAGCAACCCCGCCCAGTGCGCGGACGGACGGGACAACGACAACGACGGACTGGTGGACTTCCCCAATGATCCGGGTTGCAGCAGCGCCTCCGACCGCAGCGAACTGAATGCCGGCGGTGTCGCCGCCTGCGCGGACAACATCGACAACGACGGCGATGGGCGCATCGACTTTCCCAATGATCTGGGTTGCAGCAGCAGCGCCGATGATGACGAATCCGGCCCAGCGGCCTGCGCTGATGACATCGACAATGATGGCGATGGTCAAACCGATTTTCCCAGCGACCCGGGCTGCAGCGGCCCGGGCGACAATGACGAAGCGGACCCGTCGGTGGCGCCTGCCTGTAATGACGGGCTGGACAATGACAACGACGGCCAGATCGATTTTCCGGCCGACCCCGGCTGCGCGAGTGCGGGGGACAATGACGAAGCGGATCCGGCCATCCCCACCGCCTGCGCCGATGGACTGGACAACGACCAGGACGGTCTCATCGATTTTCCGGCGGACCCCGGCTGCGCAAGCGCTGCCGACTCGGATGAGGGCAACACTGCGGGCTTTGCCCCGCGGACACGTTACGCACTGGCGAATCAGTGCTGGGCCTTGCAATCTACGGCCAGCGGCACCTATGTCGGCAAGTCCGATGGCGCCTATCACCTGAATGCCACCAGTCTGGCGAGTGCGGAGCGGTTTTTCTTGAAACCGTCGGCGCTGGGCAAATACCTGCTCTATTCCCGCGACCGCGCACTCATGGCCGCGACCGGCGCAGGCCTGGTCGGTCAAAGCTCCGCTTCGGCGAACGACGGTGCGGAATGGACGGTTATTGGGATGGGCGACACCACGGCCTACCCGCCAACGCCCCGCTACAATCAGGAGCCGACACCTGAGGAGGTTGCGGCCTTTCACAACTTCGTCGATCCGAACCTGCAGTTCACCGAGTTCGTCCTCTACTCCGCCGCCAGTAATACCAATCTGACGGCCGTCGGTGCAGGGGTTCTGAGCAATGCGCCCGCCGAGGACTCCAGTCCCACGCAGAGTTTTCGCTTCGAGCCGACCCTGGACTGCGCGAAATTCCCGGAAGCCCAGAGCAATTTTTCCGGCACACCGTTTCGCGGGTCCACCGCCGCAGGCACCGTGCTGGGCCACGCCGACGTGCATGTGCATATCAGCGCCACGGAATTCCTCGGCGGCGCTGAATGGGGTCACCCGTATCACAAGTTCGGGATCGAACATGCGCTGGGCGATTGTTCCGCGGCGCACGGTGATTTCGGCGAGCGGGACTTTCTCGGGGCCGCTTATGTGGGTGACACCGACGGTCACGCCACAGATGGATGGCCCACATTCAGTGAGTGGCCCTCGCGTGACTCGCTGACCCACGAAGCCATTTACTGGAAATGGCTGGAGCGTTCCTGGGCCGGCGGGCTGCGGGTCGTGGTCAATGATCTGGTCGACAATGAAACCCTCTGTGAACTGCAGCGCAACGCCTCGCAGGACCCGGCCCGCGATTGCAATTCGATGAACAACGCGGGGCGCCAGGCCGGCACCATGTATGGCATGCAGGATTACATTGACGCGCAGTACGGCGGGCGCGGGGCCGGGTTCTTCCGGATCGTGCATGACGCTGCGGCCGCGCGACGGGTGATTGAAGACGGCAAAATGGCCGTCATCCTGGGCATCGAGATTTCCAATCTATTCGACTGCAAGCTGACCTATAACCCGCTGCGCACCGAACGACCCTGGGATGAGAGCGGCTCGGGTCAGCCGCTGCAAAACGCCTATGACTGTACGGTTGAGGAGGGTCAGCCCAACTCCATCTTGACCCAGATGCAACGCATCCACGGCTGGGGCGTGCGCCAGATCATCTCGATTCACGAATTTGACAATGCTTTCGGCGGCAACGGCATCTTCGACGGCATGCTGCTGAATCTGGGCAACCGAGAGAATTCCGGGGGCATTCCGTCCGGCACCATCTCCGGACCCTTTGAGACCGACCCGGAGACACCCACTGGTGAATTCTGGACCACCTATGATTGTCCTCTTGAGGGAGTCACGGAGGGTTTCTCAGGCTATTTGTGGGGCAATAGCGGCGGCGCGGTGCAGGATTTCGGCTCGCCATTTTTCGAGCTCTGTGGCGGAGCCGGTTCGAATGGCGTGCCCTTCTTCGGTCAGCAGGGCCGGGCCGGCGGCACCATGCCCTGTTATCCCGCGGACGTGAGCCAGTGCAATGCACGCTGGATGACCCCGGCCGGGCTTTACACCTACAGCAAGATGATGGAAATGGGATTCATTTTCGACTTCGACCATATGGAAATGGGCATGAAAACCCAGGCCCTGGAGCTGGCTGAAGCGCAGGATCCACCCTACCCGTTCGTTTCTACCCATGGCACCTTTGGAGGCACCACAATCGATCAGGCCGTGCGGGTGCTGCGCAATGGCGGTCTGCTCTATCCCAGCAACGGCTCCAGTCAGGGCTTTCGCCAGGACATGGAGGAAACCCGCGGGCTGTGGGAAATCGCCATGGCTGGCCGCCCGAGCGAGCAACGCTTCCTGTTCGGGTTCGGTTACGGGACAGACACCAATGGTCTGTCGCGCCAGTCCCGGCCGCGCAATGGGATCGGTGACGACGGGGTCCGGCCGCTGATCTATCCGTTTACCCTGTTTGCCGGCGGCCTGTTTGACCAGTTGGCGGAGTTCAATACCGTGAACGGCGTGAGCTTTCAGCAGCCCACCTCAACTGATATCGACGGGGCCATCGCGCGCACCTGGCACGAGGATGTTGACGGCAATGCGCACCACGGCATGATCAGCGACTTCGTTCAGGAGATCGTTCTGGACGGCACCGCTGAGGAGATTCGGCACCTGTACAACTCGGCGGAAGTGTTTCTGCAGACCTGGCAGCGTACCGAAGCCGCGCACAGCGCGATCGAGGAACGCGGGCTGCGAGTGCCCATCGGCATCCTGCGCGACGCGCCGCCGGTCGGCGAAATCGTTCCCTAGCAGTCTGTCGGACTTGCCCGATCGTCGCGAGATTTTCGCTGCCTGAGGCGATTGCTGGGCGATTCTGAAGAAAATAGTCGAACTATTTGACGAAGGAGCGCCGAGCAAGCGGCCGGGTAGAGGAAATCGCAGCAGATCATGGTAAGTCCGACAAACTGCCTCGCGCAGGACCGACCGGGCTTGGGCATTGGCGCGACCCAAGCAAAAACTGCGCCCGCCCGTTCAGCCCGCCAACCCGCAAGCGCGACGCCAGTTTTCAGGCATCTGACGCCATTGCGGGCTCAGCCTCTGGCGCCCGGCCCAGCGGCCGGGCCCGTATGCGCCAATCGGCACCAATGCGCCGATGTTCCAGTATGTCGAGCTGCTGACGCCGGGACAGGTCTTGCAATTCCGGAAGCTGCAGCAGAGGGCGCCCGGCGCCGAGCAGACAGGGCGCGGTATAGATCAGCAATTCATCGACCAGGCCAGCCTTCAGAAAGGCCCCGGCCAGTGTCGCGCCAGCCTCCACCCAGATTTCGTTCAAGCCGCGTCCGCCCAGATCCTCCAGAACCCGGTACAATTCGACCCGTCCCGTAGCATCGGGCCACGCCAGACGCGGGTCGCCGGAAGGTGCACCGGCATGAAAAACCAGGGTTGGGGCCTGCCCATCCCGAATCCGGGCGTCTGGCGGCATCCGGCCCCGTGAATCCAGCACCACCCGTATAGGCTGGCGCTGCGCCTGCGGCGTGCGGGCCGTCAACTGTGGATCGTCGGCCAGAACAGTGCCGATTCCGGTCAGCACGGCGCAGGAACGGGCCCGCCAGAGGTGGACATCCGCCCGCGCGTGCGGGCCGGTGATCCACCGGCTTTCGCCATTGCTTAGCGCGGTACGGCCATCCAGGCTCTGTGCCAGTTTAACCCGCACCCAGGGCAGCCCTCCCCGGCAGCGCCTGTGAAAACCCGGGTTCAGCGCGACTGCGGAATCCGCGAGCAAACCGCCCGCGACATCCAGTCCGGCGGCGCGCAAGTGGGCGGCCCCACCAGCGGACTGCTCACCCTCGTCGCCGGCCGCATAGACCACCCGCGCCACGCCGGCCGCCAGCAAAGCCTCGGCACAGGGTCCGGTCCGACCGTGATGATTACAGGGCTCCAGCGTGACGTAGGCTGTGGCGCCCTGCGCCCGCCCAGCAGCAGCTTGCAGCGCGGCGATCTCCGCATGTGCCCCCCCTGCCCGGGCGTGCCAACCTTCGCCGACAATCTGCCCGGCGGCCACCAGAACACAGCCGACCCGGGGATTGGGGGACGCGCCATAGACGCCGCGCTCGGCCAGGCGCAGGGCCCGCGCCATGTAGCCGGCATCGGCGCCGTTCACGTGGCCTTGGGATCGATCAGGTCAAGCTGCAGCTTCTTCAACTCGGCGGAAGGTTCTGTCTCTAACCTGTCGATTTCCTTGCGGAATTCCTCGACATCCTGAAACCGCCTATAGACCGAGGCAAACCGCACGAACGCCACCTGGTCCAGATCCCGCAATTCCTGCATGACCCAGTCGCCGATCTGCCCAGCCGACACCTCGCGTTCACCGGCCGTGCGCAATTTGTGCATTACCTTGACCACGGCCGCCTCAGTCTCATCGGATTTTACCGGTCGCTTGTACAGCGCATGATTGATCCCGCGCCGCAATTTCTGCTCGTCAAATGGTTCGCACTCACCGTGGCGCTTGCGTACCAGCGGCATCACCAGTTCCGCAGTTTCGTAGCTGGTAAAGCGTTCCGCGCAGGCCGAACACTCACGTCGGCGGCGGACCTGATAGCCTTCGGCTGCCAGCCGCGAGTCGATAACCCGGGTATCCGGCGCGGAGCAGAAGGGGCATTGCATGGCCGCCAGACCTGATTCAGGCAGCCTGCGCGGGTTGCCCGTATACCGGAAAACGGGCGCAAAGTTCGGCAACCTGCGGACGAATCCGGGCGATCGCCTGCTCGCCTTCGCCCGCCTGCAAGGCCTCCAGCACATCGCAGATCCAGCCGGCAACGGCCTGCATCTCGGCGACCCCGAAACCCCGCGTGGTGCTGGCCGGCGAACCGATCCGCAAACCGCTGGTAACAAATGGCGAACGCGGATCATTGGGAACCGCATTCTTGTTGACGGTGATGTGCGCCTGACCCAGCGCTTCTTCGGCGTCCTTGCCGGTCACTTCCAGGCCGATCAAATCGACCAGACACAAATGATTGTCGGTACCACCCGAAACCACTTTCAAACCGCGATTCAGGAACACCTGGGCCATGGCCTGGGCATTGACGACCACCTGCTGCTGGTACTCGCGGAATTCCGGCTGCAGCGCCTCGCGAAAAGCCACGGCCTTTGCCGCGATCACATGCATGAGCGGGCCGCCCTGCATGCCGGGAAACACCGCCGAGTTGAGTTTCTTGTACAAATCCTCGTCACCGGCATCGGACAGAATCAGCCCGCCACGCGGCCCACGCAGGGTCTTGTGGGTGGTGGTGGTCACCACATGGGCATGGGGCAAGGGGCTGGGATACTGATCCGCCGCAACCAGACCGGCAACATGGGCCATATCCACCATGAACCAGGCGTCGACCTCATCCGCGATGGCGCGCATCCGGGCCCAGTCAATGCGTCGCGAATAGGCGGAGAAACCACCGAGGACCAGCTTCGGCTGCTCACGTCGAGCCGCCTCGGCAATTTTCTCGTAGGAGATCTCCCCGGTGTCCGGGTCCAGCTCGTAGGCGACAGGCTGGTACATCTTTCCGGAGAAATTCACCGGCGATCCATGGGTGAGATGGCCGCCATGGGCAAGGCTCATGCCCAGAAACTTGTCTCCGGGCTTGAGAAGCGCCATGAACACCGCGGCGTTGGCCTGGGCGCCTGAATGGGGCTGCACATTGGCGAACCCGCACTGAAAGAGCTGCTTGACCCGCTCACGGGCCAATTCCTCGGCCTGATCTACAAACTCGCAGCCACCGTAGTAGCGACGTCCCGGCAGGCCTTCGGCATATTTGTTGGTGAGCACCGAACCCTGCGCTTCCAGAACCGCCGGAGTGACATAGTTTTCCGAGGCGATCAGCTCGATATGTTGTTCCTGACGCCGTTCCTCCGCCCGGATGGCGGCATTGAGCTCGGGATCGGCAACAGCCAGCGACGGATAGGACTCAAACATGCGGAACAGATCCTCGGGGTCGGGTGATGATTCAGTTGGAAACCTGCAGCATCGCATCCAGCGCGGCACGCGCCGGCGCGGCATCCTCGACGGGCACCTCGATGCGATTCACGATTTGGCCCTGGACCAGATTCTCGAGCACCCAGGCCAGATGCTGGGGGTCGGTACGGAACATGGTCGAGCACATGCACACCACCGGCGACATGAACTGCACCGTAACGCCTTTGGGCTTCATTTCATGATGCAGGCGATTAACCAGGTTCAGCTCGGTACCGACCAGCCAAACCGAGCCCGGCTCGGCCGCACGCACGGTGCTCAGTATGTATTCGGTCGAACCCACGTAGTCGGAATTCTCACAAACCTCGAAGGCGTTCTCCGGATGGCTGATGACCTTGCCCTCCGGGCAACGTTCACGAAAGCGCTGGATATGCTCCGGCTTGAACATCTGGTGCACCGAGCAAAAGCCCTTCCACAGGATGATTTTCGCGCGCTGAATCTGCTCCACGGTCAGGCCGCCCAACGGCAGATCGAAATCCCAGGTGACCATGTCTTCCAGCGGAATGCCCATCCGGTAGCCGGTGTTGCGGCCCAAATGCTGATCCGGGAAAAACAGAACCTTCTCGCGCCGTGCGAACGACCACTCCAGAATTCCGCGGGCATTGGTCGAGGTGCAGACAATCCCGCCATGCCGGCCACAGAATCCCTTCAGATCCGCCGCCGAATTAATATAGGTCACCGGGGTGACCCGTTCGTCGGGGTCCAGCACGTCGCCGAGTTCGCGCCAGCAGCGCTCCACATTGGCCAAATTGGCCATGTCGGCCATGGAACAACCGGCGGCCAGGTCGGGCAAGATCACGACCTGTTCAGGGCGGGTCAGGATATCGGCGACTTCGGCCATGAAGTGCACCCCGCAAAACACCAGGTACTCGGCCCGGGATTCCGCGGCCAGCCGCGACAGGCGCAGCGAATCGCCCGCCATGTCCGCGTGCCGAAACACCTCGTCGCGCTGGTAGTGATGGCCCAGTATAGCCAGCCGGTCACCCAGCGCGCGCTTGGCCGCAATGATGCGGCCCTCGCAGCTGGGGTCGTCAAGCTGATTGAAATCCTGGATTGCGAGCGCGCCTGCCGCCACGCGTCACCTCTCAACAGTGGGTGCGTTAATAAAGCGGTATTGTACCAGCGGCAGCCGCTGCCGGCTGCCTTTTACCGGGCCGCGTCGTTCATTTCGCCGGGGTTGGCGGTCAGGACGAACTCCGCGAAAACCGGCTGCTCCTGGACATCGGTAATGAAGTAGTCGGCGCGCAGAGTCACCTCGCGATCCACTTCGTCCGTTACGACCACCACCTCGCCTTTGAGGCTGGCCCCGTTGGCCACCCGGGCCACAGTCTCGTCCGAAGAACTCCAGACCACTGACAGGCTCAGATCCTGGGCCGTGGTGATCAGGCCATTGTCCAGCTCGCCGATGGCCTTCAGGCGCAGGCGTTCCCCGCGCACCAGCGTGTTGTCCTCGGCGCTAATGGTCAGCGCGTTTAGGCCGATCACGTTGAAGCGCTCACCGTCCTCATCCACCTCAGCCCCCACGGTGAGATTGGCGACAGGCGCCGTGTCCGGCCCATCGTCATTCAGCCGCGTCGCAGCCACGGTCAGTTTCCCCAAAACGGTGCCCGAGCCAATGGCAAAGCCACGCGAGCCGTTAACATTGCTGACGGACGCCGTCAGCAGGTTCGACGAACTCCACAGCACGTCGCGGGTCATGTCCCGGGCAAAATCGCCATCGGGGCCGCTGAACAGGCCGCTGACCGTATAGCTCAGGCCAGTGGCCGGCAGGATCAGGGCATCCGCAGGACTGATCACCAGACTCTCCGGGACCAGCGGCGCATCCGCCACGGTCACCACGATGGGGTCCGTGCCGAGCTCATCCCCCTCCACCGTGCTGTCGGGATCATAGGAAATACTGAGCGTCGCGGAATCGCCCGGTTCGGCACCGATGATGGTGCTCACCACGCCCGCGCCGCGCAGCCCGGCCAGAGCCACGGCGGCATTGTCGCTGACGATGGTCACCGCGGATGTGAAGCTCTGGGTATGGCCGCCGTCGTAGTGACCGGTCACGGCCAGGGGAACAGATACGTCTTCGGGCAGCAACAGGCTGGTTATCGGTGTATCCGGATCGTCGGCCAGACCGACGGTCAGGTCCAGCAACTGCTGGTCCAGCACCGTAATCGGCGCCGAGGCCTCGCGATTACAGAAATCGACCCGATAGTTGACCGTGTCGGTGCCGGCAATCCCCCGCTCGGCAAGCAGGACCCCGGTCACCGAATTGATGCTGGTCGCGGCCTGCTCACCGCCCGCGGCATCCGCGGTCGACCAGATGCCGTCGGACGTCAGATCCAGCGCGCGGACCGCGTCGCGACCTTCCAGGATCGCTGTGGCCCGCATGGTCAATTGCGAACCGCCGATAACCCGGCGCTCGACCGGAGAGACTTCCAGGCGGGTCGGTGACACGGTCACATCAATCTCGGCGCTCAGACCAACGTAGTCGGCCCGGATCGTCGCCGTACCTTCGCTGACCGGAAGAACCACGCCGGTGAGATAGAATCCGTTGGGCGCCGCGAGAGTCCCGTCGCTGACGATCACCACGGATTCGTCACTGGAACTCCAGGTCGCACGCCGCACGAAATCCCCCAGCTGACCGTCTGTGAAGGTCACCACCAGCTGCGGAGACGCGGCAAGGCATGCAAAGACCTCGGCATCCTCAGTTGCACTGTTGAGCCGAATCTCTATTGCGGCCGGACCGACGCCGTCGCCGATGCCCCCGCAAGCCGCCAGGCCCATAGCCGCAAATGCAAGCGTCCAGGCCCCACCGCTCTGCCGTACTTTTCGTATCATGTCTTTCAATTTGCCGCCGCTCTCGCTCGGATTCCCAGTTCCCGCATTTGTGCTTCTGATACCGCCCCTGGCGCATCGGTCAGCAGACAGCTTGCCGATTGCGTTTTCGGGAAGGCAATGACGTCGCGAATCGATTCCGCACCGCACATCAGCATGACCAGACGATCGATACCGAAAGCGATCCCGCCATGCGGCGGACACCCATATTTCAGCGCATCCAGCAGAAAACCAAATTTGATTTGCGCGTCTTCCCGGCTGATGCCCAGGATATCGAACACGGCACTTTGCAATTCGTTGTTGTGGATACGCACCGAGCCGCCGCCGATTTCGTTGCCGTTGAGCACCAGATCATAGGCCTGAGACATGGCTTTGGCCGGATCGTTCGTCAGCGCAAGCGGATCCGGGTTCCGCGGCGCGGTAAAGGGATGGTGCAGGGCGTCGAAGCGCTTGGACTCATCATTCCATTCAAACATTGGCCAGTCTTCGATCCACAGCGGCCGCCAGCCCTCCTCGACCAGGTCGAAATCGGCGCCAATCTGCAGTCGCAACGCACCCAGGGCAGCATTCACCACGCCGGCTTGATCGGCGCCGAAGAACAACAAGTCACCGCTTTGCGCCGCAGTGCGCTCCAAAATCCCCTTCACTGCGGTTTCGGGCAAAAATTTCAGAATCGGTGACTGCAGACCTTCCAGGCCCGCTGCCAGATCGTTGACCTTGATATAGGCCAGACCCTTGGCGCCATAACGGCCAACCAGTTCGGTGTAGCCATCGATTTCCTTGCGGGTCAGGCGACCGCCTCCGGGCACCCGCAGCACCGCGACCCGGCCTGCCGGGTCGGCCGCCGGACCGGCAAAGACCTTGAATTCCACGTCCTGCATCAAATCCGCGACTTCGACCAACTCCAGCGCGATGCGCAAATCCGGCTTGTCCGAGCCAAAGCGCGCCATGGCTTCGGCATAAGGCATGCGCGGAAAGCTTTCGGGCAGCTCCATGTCGAGCACCGTCTTGAACAGGTCGCGGATCAGCCCTTCATTGACCTGCTTGATCTCTTCCTCATCCATGAACGAGGTTTCGATATCCAGCTGAGTGAACTCGGGCTGCCTATCGGCCCGCAAATCCTCATCGCGAAAGCAGCGCGCAACCTGAAAATAGCGGTCACAGCCGCTCATCATCAGCAACTGTTTGAACAGCTGGGGTGACTGCGGGAGGGCGAAAAATTCGCCGCGATGGGTGCGGCTGGGCACCAGATAATCGCGAGCACCCTCCGGTGTGGCGCGGGTCAGAATCGGCGTCTCCACTTCCAGAAAGCCGCGCTCTTCGAGATGCTTGCGCAAGGTGGAAACCACCCGGGCGCGCAGCCGCAGGCGCTGCTGCATCTTGTCCCGACGCAGATCCAGATAGCGGTAGCGCAAGCGAACCTCTTCGCCGGCTTCATCCTCGTCCAATGGGAACGGCGGCGGTTCGGCGCGATTCAACACCGTCAATGCCGTGGCGTAAACCTCGATCTCACCGGTGGCGAGATTGGGATTGACCGTTC
>JBFIIN010000053.1:0-12873 GCA_041601225.1 Oceanococcus sp. | reverse complement strand
TTATCGGACAGGGCCAGAACTCCGACGCGGCTTCGGTGATTTTTGATGCCTATGCGGCGGCCAAGGCCCGCGGCGCGGACGTGCTGATCGCTGATACCGCCGGCCGCCTGCACACCCAGAGTGGACTCATGGACGAGCTACGCAAGATCAAGCGGGTGCTGCAAAAACAGGACGCCTATGCGCCCCACGAGATGTTGCTGGTCATTGATGCCACGGCCGGCCACAATGCGCTCACCCAGGCCGTGCAATTTCACGAGGCGGTCGGCCTCACGGGCGTGGTCCTGACCAAGCTTGATGGCACGGCCAAAGGCGGTGCGATCTTCGCAATAGCTGAACGCTTGGCGCTGCCCATTCGCTACATCGGCGTGGGCGAAAGTGCGGATGATCTGGGCGAATTCGACGCGGCCCAGTTCATCGACGCCTTGCTGGGCCCACAGACCGCTGCGTAGCGCCCATGCCGGACATATTGCATCTGCATCATATCGCCAAGACCTATGCCGGAGGCGGGCAGGCTTTGGCGGACGTCAGTTTCACCCTGGCTCAGGGTGAAATGGCATTCCTGACCGGCCATTCCGGCGCCGGCAAGAGCACTTTGCTCAAGCTGATCGCGCTGATCGAGCGCCCTACCCGCGGGCAGTTGTTCGTCAACGGCAAGAATACGGCTGGGCTGAGGCGCCGCCATATCCCGTTTTACCGGCAGCACATCGGCATTATTTTCCAGAACTACAACCTGCTGAATGACCGCACCGTGTTCGACAATGTGGCCCTGCCACTGATCATTCGTGGGGTTGGGCGTGGCGATGTCGGACGTCGTGTGCGTGCCGCCCTGGATACCGTGGGCCTGCTGGGCAAGGAACAACAGGCGCCCATGACCCTGTCAGGCGGAGAGCAGCAACGCGTGGGAATCGCCCGCGCCATCGTCAACAAACCGCGTCTGATTCTGGCCGACGAGCCCACCGGCAACCTGGATCCCCAGCTGTCCGCGGAAATCATGAACTTGTTCGGGCGCTTCAATGAGTTGGGCGTGAGCCTGCTGATTGCCAGTCATGACATCGACCTCATCCAGCGCCTGGGCTGTCGCACGCTGCAACTGGAGCAGGGTACGCTCAACAGTCCGCAGGAGACAGACTGATGGCCCAGGCTGACCGCGCCAGCGCCACACCCGGGTTTCAACCCCTGGTCTGGTCGCAACGCCACGCGCAGGAAGCGCTTTCGTCGCTGGGACGGCTGGTGCGCCGCCCGCTGGCGAGCCTTCTGACCGGTCTGGTCATAGGCATTACGCTGGCGTTACCGGCAAGCCTGCAGGCGTTGCTGAAAAATCTGCAGGTTGTCGGATATAGCTGGGAAAAGTCATTCACGGCGTCGGTGTTCCTCAAGGACGACACCAGCGAAGCTCAGGGACGCGAGCTTGCTGAACAGTTCGGCAAACTGGCTGGCACCGATGGCCAATACTACGTGTCGCGCGAGGAAGCCTTGAGCGAATTTCGCAGTCTTTCCGGTTTCGCCGAAGCCCTGGAGCTGCTGGAAGATAATCCGCTGCCCGCCGTGATCGTGGTATGGATTCATCCCAGTCTCGACAAGCAGCAAGTGCGGGAGCTGCTGAGCCAGTTGCGCGACTCCGCCCTCGTGGATCAGGTCAAGATGGACTCTCTGTGGCTGGAACGCCTGCAGGCCCTGATGGCCTTCGGCAGCCGCGCCACACTGATTTTGTCTTTGCTGCTGAGTCTGGCCGTGATCCTGATTATCGGGAATACCATCCGTCTGGATATTCAGAGCCGGCGCGAGGAAATCGTCGTCATGAAGCTGGTTGGAGCCACCGATGCCTTTGTACGCCGACCCTTCTTGTACACCGGTTTCTGGTATGGTTTCTGGGGAGGGCTGCTGGCGATAGTTTGCGTCCAGATCGCCCTGCTGGCCCTGGGCGAGCCCGTGCAGCGACTGGCAGGCTTGTACGATTCCAGCTACACATTGCAGGGTCTCGGAGCTCTGAATTCGCTGCTGCTGCTGTTCGCAAGCGTGGGCATGGGTTGGCTGGGGTCCTTGCTGACAGTCGCTCAGCACCTGCAGGAAATTGAACCGCGTTAGCCATCGGCGGACTGAACTTTTCCGCCCGCACAGGCTCAAACAGGCACTTAGCACTCTGGCGACTGGAGTGCTAAAATAGCTCGCGATGAGGGAAATATCATGTCGAACGCTTTGGTACTAAGTCCAACGAATTCAAGCACCCTGGTGCCGCTCACCGGCAGCCTGGATGCGTATATTGCTTCCGTCAATCGCGTGCCCGTGCTGGACGTCGAGGCGGAACAGGCCCTGGCACGCGAATTGCGCGAGAAGGAAAGCCTCCAGGCTGCGCAGGAACTAATCCTGGGAAATCTGCGGCATGTGGTGCATATCGCCCGCGGCTACATGGGTTACGGCCTGCCGCTGGCCGATCTGATTCAGGAAGGCAATGTCGGCTTGATGAAAGCCGTCAAACGCTTTGATCCCGAAGTGGGCGTGCGGCTGATTTCTTTTGCCGTACACTGGATCAAAGCCGAAATTCACGAATTCATACTGAAGAACTGGCGCATCGTTAAGATCGCCACGACCAAGGCGCAGCGCAAGTTGTTCTTCAACCTGCGCAGTTCGAAGAAACGCCTGGGCTGGATGAACAAGCAGGAAGTCGAAGCCGTAGCCGCCGATCTGGGGGTCAAGCCCGAAACCGTGCTGCAGATGGAGCGACGCCTCAGCGGGCAGGATATCGAGTTCTCCAGCGTCGGCTCGGCGGACGACGACGACAGCTTCTCACCCGAAGATTATCTGGTCGCCGCGGACAGCGACCCCGCCAGCAAAGTTGAACGTGCGGATTGGGAAGACCAGCAGTACGCGCGCATCGGTTCTGCACTGGATTCCCTGGATAAGCGCAGCCGCGATATTCTGGACCAGCGCTGGCTCATGGAAGACAAGAAAACCGGTCTGCAGGAACTCGCCGACAAATACGGCGTGTCCGCCGAGCGCATCCGCCAGATCGAAAGCGCGGCCTTGAAAAAATTGCGCAAAGCCATCGCCACCTAGGAGTGTAGGCGGCAGAAACGCAATGGCCTGCGACTTTGCGCTTTCGATCGAATTTTCCGATCCTTCTCGTTAAATAGCACGACTATTCGCCTCGAACGATCGATAAATTCGCTCCGAAATCGCTTTGTCTCGGCTCTTCGGGTCCTGCCGCCTACACGCCTAGATCGCGGGCACCCGCTGAATATGGTCATTGAGCTTTGCGCCATCCGGGCCAAGGGATCACGCACCAAGCCCGGCTTTGCCGGGCTTTTTTCAATTTCCGCCGTCGCCAGCCCGTCCTTGACGATTTAGCATCTTCTTCAGGCCAGACAGCAGGCCGCCTTTACTGCTGCTGGGTCGCGGCTTCTTCTTGGACTTTCCGGCCTTGGCGCCGTCGCCCGCACTCGTGACCCCTCCGAACAACAGACGCTCGGTCCGGTTCGCTGCGGCCGACCCGACTTTGTTATTGACGCAACGTACCAGATAGCGTCCGGGAATGTTCTTGTCCTGCAGCTCCTGCAGGGTACGGCGCAATTGATCGTCGCTCGCGTCCTGCTTCAGCTGCGAATACAGGTTTTCGAGCAGGGTTTCCGACCACATCGTATGGGTCTGTAATCCGACATCGGCCATTGATCAAACTCAGCGCCACCCACCAAACTGACAGTGTACTCGGCGTCGAAGGAAAAGACTAAGCCCAATAATGGTCGACGAGCAGCAAGCCAAAAATCGCCATCAGATAAACAATGGAGTAATTGAACAGCCAGCGCGGCAGCAGGGGCTGCGGATCGCGGACGAGGCGCAGGGTCTGCCACAGATATATCAGTCCCAGCGGCACGGCCCCGGCCAGATAGATCCAGCCGCTCATGCGGGCGGCGAAGGGCAACAGTGAAACCGCAAACAAAACCGCCGTGTACAGCAGGATATACAAGCGGGTAAAGGATTCGCCGTGGGTCACCGGCAGCATCGGCACGCCAGCCTTGGCGTACTCGTCCCTGCGGTCTATGGCCAGGGCCCAGAAATGAGGTGGGGTCCAGGCGAAAATGAGCAGGAACAAGATCAGGGCGTGGGAATGCACCTCGCCGGTCACGGCGACCCAGCCCAGCACCGGTGGCGCAGCACCCGCGGCACCGCCAATCACGATGTTCTGGGGCGTCATGCGCTTGAGAAACAGGGTATAGACCACGGCATAGCCCACCAGCGAGGCCAGGGTCAGCCACATGGCCAGAGCATTGGTGGTGGTGTACAGCAGCACCGAGCCGGCCACGCCCAGCAGCGTGGCAAAGCCGATGGCCTGACGATCCGTCAGATTGCCTGTCGGCAGCGGTCGCCTCCGGGTTCGCGCCATGCGCGCATCGGCTTCACGATCAGCCCACTGATTGAGCACCGCGGCACAGGCCGAGCACAACCAGATCCCCGCCGAGCCGCCGACCAGAACCGGCCATGGCACCGCACCAGGCACCGCGAGAAACATGCCGATCACGGCCGTAAAGACCAGCAACATCACGACCCGCGGCTTGGTGAGTTCATAGTACTCGCGCCAGCGGATCGCGGACGTCATGTTGAGCTGCGTCGCCATAAATATTCGTTGATAACCATCAGAATGAGAACCAGTATGGCAGCGCCCGCGTTATGCGCGGCGGCCACGGGCAGAGGCAGACCGCCCAGCACGCTGACGATACCCAGCCCGAGCTGCACGACCAACCCCAGTAACAGCACTACACCCAGCACGGGTCGCGCGCAGCCGCGCCAAAGCGCAACCGCCAGACTCGCGAGAATGAGCGTCACAATAATAGCGCCCAGCCGATGTGTCAGGTGGATCGCAGTACGGGCCGGGCCGTCCAGTACACCGTATTCGTAATTCACGCCCAGCCCGCGCCACAGCACAAAGGCCTCGGAAAAATCGGCATCCGGCCAGAACTGAGCGTGGCAGGTCGGGAAATCCGGGCACGCCAGGGCGGCGTAATTGCTGCTGGTCCAGCCACCCAAAAAAATCTGCGCAAACAGTGCCAGCAGGGCAAAGCCCGCGAACCGGCGCAGTCCCACGGACGCCGTGGGTGGCCCAGCGGCGCGCAATCGCGCATTGAGCCAGGCCAGCAGCGCCAGGGTGGACATGCCGCCAAGCAAATGTCCGGTTACAGCCAGGGGCTTGAGCTGCCAGGTCACCGTCCACATGCCCAGGATGCCCTGAAATACAACCAGCGCGACCATCCCCGCAAGCAAGCCGCGGGGCGCCCGCCGTTTACGCCAGCCCATGACCGCCAGGGCCAGGATGCACAAACCCAGGGCCGAGGCCAGATAGCGGTGCACCATCTCCTTCCACGCTTTGGCGCTCTCCAGAGGCCGCTCGGGATAAGCCGCCAGGGCAGCGCCGGGATCGGCAGGTACCAACACCCGCCCATAACAGCCCGGCCAGTCTGGACAGCCTAACCCGGCGTCTGACAGGCGCACATACGCGCCCAGAACCACCACGCCCAGACACAGCAACAGGGTCAATAATGCCAGGCGGCGATAGGCGGATTCGGTCATGGGCGTTCTTTAACCAATTTGGGACAGCTTGAGCAATTTCTTGATATCGCGATACATGCCCTTGAGCGGTACGTCATCGGGATACACCATCAACCAGTTGCCCAAGGGGTCGATGAGGAACACGGGCTGCGGCCAACGCTGCGCCTGAAGAATTGCGTCCAGACGCCGACGATCCTCCAGCACCAGGCTTGCGAAACCCAGACGCGGGTGCTCAGCCTGAAACTCCTGCGCGACGCGTTGGGCCAGACCCGAGCTGCTCACCAGGGCCACCCGCCGCACCCGATCACGATGGCGATGCAGGGAGGTACGCAACTGCCGGGTCTGCCACAAGCGCTCCTGACAATCCACCCCACAGTCATCAGGCAGCACATGGAGCAAGGTCCATAATTCAGCCAATTGCCGGCGTGGTTGATCTTCGCCCACGAATTGCCAGGCCAATTCAGGCAGAGGCACCGCCGGACTGATGAGTTCACCGTTTTCCGTGGTCGCGCTGGGCCGCCAGGATTCAGGCCCGAGATAGAACAGGTAAGCCGCAATCACCGGTGCAAAAAACAGCAAGGCCAGCAGCAGCAGCTTGCCGCGATTCGCCGTCTGCGGGCGTCGATCATCAGTCATCGCGTGGTTTCCAATTCAAGGTCAAAAACAGGCCCAGTGCGGCAGCGGCCAAAGCGAACCACTGCAGGGCGTAACCGTAGTGGCGCTCGGGCGGTATCCCGAGCTCAGTCCATGCGCGCCGAAAACCGCCCCCTACGTCGGAATCGAGCAGCAACAGTCCCGGCGCCAGCGGTCGCCCCAGAATGCATTCCAGCTCGATCTGATCGGGATAGTTCACCCGGCGCGGCCATTCGCGCGAGTCGCAGGCCGGCGAATCCAGACGCAAGCCGGGCTGCGGCAGCGATCGCCAAATCCCCACGGCCGCAGGCGGCATATTCCGCTCATCCAGTTCCGGCAGCCGCTCTCGGTGCGGCGAACCGGCCACCCAGCCCCTATCCACCAGCACCAGCGGCTGATCAGCGCCGCGATCTAGCGGGGTCCACACCCGATATCCCACGCGTCCATCGGCGATCTGGTTATCCAGCAGCAGCTGCCGGTCCACCAGGCAGCCTCCGGGCACCCGCAAATGTGCCCCTTCATCAGCCGCGCCCGGCGCCAAGCCCGCACCCAGGGTGCGGGCCGGCTGCTGCAGGGCCGCCGCGCGCTGCGAGATGATTTCGGCCTTGGCCTGACCGCGCTGAACCTGCCACCGGCCCAGCGTGCCGAACAGCAGCAGGCCGCAAAGAAGCAAAGCCCAGGCCAGCATCTGTGGACGAAAAACCCGACCTCTGCGCATCTTTATAATGGCCGCATGAAAATCATGATCGTTTTCGCCCTGCTCGCGATTCTGACCGCCTTGTTCAGCGGCCTGTACTTCCTGCTGAAAGACGGTAGCCAGACCAAACGGACGGCCAACGCGCTGGCCCTGCGCATCGCGTTGTCCGTAAGCCTCATCGTATTTCTGATCATGGGCTATCTGCTGGGCTGGATACAGCCGCATGGCTTGCACGGTTAATCCGCCCGAGAAAAAAAGGGGCGCCGCGGCGCCCCTGTTGAAACTTGCGGCGCCGACGGCTAAAGAATGTAGACGAAGATAAACAACCCCAGCCAGACCACGTCAACAAAGTGCCAGTACCAGGCCACCCCTTCGAAACCGAAGTGCGAATCCGCCTTGAAATGGCCCTTGGCCAGGCGCAGCGTGATGACGATCAACATGATCGTGCCGAGCGTCACGTGCATGCCGTGAAAACCAGTCAGCATGAAAAAGGTCGAGCCGTAGATTCCCGACTCCAGAGTCAAGTTCAGGTGCTGGTAGGCTTCGATATATTCTTCGGCCTGGAAGAACAGGAAAGCCAAGCCCAGGGCCACTGTCGCCACCATCCAGCCCACCACGATCGATCGCGCCTTATCCGCCACCAGGGCATGGTGGGCCATGGTGATGGTCACGCCACTGCTCAGCAACAGTAGCGTATTGAGGAACGGCACGCCCCACGGCGGAATCAACCCAAAATCGCCCCCCATCGCGCCGGGTCCGTTGGTCGGCCAGGCGGCTTCGAAACCGCTCCACAGATAGGCATTGGTGGTCAGCTCCGGACCCTCGCCGCCCAGCCAGGGCACGGAGAGCATCCGCGCGTAAAACAGCGCGCCGAAGAACGCCCCGAAAAACATGACCTCAGAAAAAATGAACCAGCTCATGCCCCAGCGATAGGTCATATCGACCTGCGCGGAATACATGCCGCCCTCGCTCTCCTTAATGATGCCGCGAAACCAGACCACGATGAAAAACAGCACGATCGCAACCGCGGTCCAGATCAGCAGGCTTGGGGCGCCATGCCCGTTGAGAAAGCTGGAGACGCCATGCACCAGCAGGAACAAACCTGCCGTCATGTAGAACGGCCATGCCGTCGGGCTTGGAACGAAATACCCACCGGTCTGAGTGCTCATCTTTCCTATCCTTAGTTGGTCGACTTGGCCAGAGCCAAACCGGTTGCATCAAAAAACGTGTACGACAATGTCACCGTATCGACATCGGCCGGCAATTCAGGGTCCAGCAGAAAGCGCACCGGCATGGTCTTATGCTCCCCCGCCGCAAACGGCTGCGGGGAAAAACAGAAGCATTCGGTCTTGCGCAGGTACTGCGCAGCTTGCCAGGGCGCCACGCTGGGCGTCGCCTGGGCAATCACATCGGTGCCGGAGTTGTTGACCGCACTGAAATTCACCGTGTACAGCTGCCCGGGATGGACCCGCAGCGTGCTTTGCTCGGCGCCGAATTCCCAGTCCTGACCCCCGTTGACCGTGGTCACGAACTGCACGGTGACTTCACGATGCAGGTCTGGCGCTTCAAGGACCGCTGACTGGAGCCGGATACTATCGCTCTGGCCGTTCAGCCCGGTGATTTCACACACGAACCCGTAGAGCGGCACCAGGGCGAATCCAAAACCGAACATGCCCAGCACTAGGCCGGCCAAACGCCAGAGCTGCGCGCGTCCGCCGCCGGTCATCGGGACATCACCATGAAGAACGCGGCGTAGAATGCCAACGCCAGAAGCAGGAACATCCCCGCCAGCCGGGCATTGCTCGGACGTTTGGGTTGCTCAGTCATGTGCGCGCGACAGGCCCGGACTCAATGTGCAGGTTCTGGATCATGGACCGCCGTGAACTCAGCATCATCCACGTGGGGCGGCGTTTCAAAAGTGTGATAGGGCGCCGGTGACGGCACGGTCCACTCCAAACCGTGGGCACCTTCCCAGACTCGATCTGTCGCAGCGGCACCCTTGCGTCCCACGCAATTGCGCAGCCAGTTATAGACCATGATGAACTGGGCGATGAAGAACAGGAACGCGCCGTAAGTCGAGATCACATTCCAGTCCGTGAATTGCACCGCGTAATCCGGTATCCGGCGCGGCATGCCGGCCAGCCCGGAAAAATGCTGCGGGAAGAAAGTGACGTTGATCGCAATTGCGGACAACCAGAAATGCAGCTTGCCCAGCGACTCGTTGTACATATGGCCCGTCCACTTCGGAATCCAGTAGTACACGCCCGCGATAATCGCAAAGACCGCGCCGGGAACCAGCACATAGTGGAAATGAGCCACCACGAAATAGGTGTCGTGATACTGGAAGTCAGCCGGCGCTATGGCCAGCATCAGGCCGGAAAAGCCGCCGATGGAAAACAGGAATACGAAGCCGACGGCGAATAACATCGGCGTTTCGAAGGTCATGGACCCCCGCCACATGGTGGCTACCCAGTTGAACACCTTCACCCCGGTGGGTACCGCGATCAACATCGTGGCGAACATGAAGAACAGTTCGCCGGCCAGGGGCATGCCCACCGTAAACATGTGATGCGCCCAGACGATGAATGACAGAAAGGCGATGGAGGCCGTGGCGTAGACCATGGAGTCATAACCAAACAGCGACTTGCGGGCAAAGGTCGGGATGATCGTCGAGACAATACCGAAAGCCGGCAGGATCAGGATATACACCTCGGGATGGCCGAAGAACCAGAAAATGTGCTGGAACATGACCGGGTCGCCGCCACCGGCCGCGGTGAAGAACGCGGTCCCGAAATACTTGTCGGTCAGCAACATGGTGACCGCCCCGGCCAGCACCGGCATCACGGCAATCAGCAGATAGGCCGTAATCAGCCAGGTCCAGGCAAACAAGGGCATCTTCAGCAGCGTCATTGACGGTGTGCGCATGTTGAGAATGGTCACCACCACATTGATCGCACCGGTAATCGACGAGATTCCCATCAAATGCACGGCGAAAATCAGAAACGGGAACGCATCTCCCGTCTGCAGGACCAGCGGCGGATACATGGTCCAGCCGCCCGCAGGCGCGCCGCCATCCATAAACAAGGTGGACAGCAGCAGGGTGAAGGCAAAGGGCAGAATCCAAAACCCCCAGTTGTTCACGCGCGGCAGCGCCAGATCGGAGCAACCGATCATCATCGGGATCATCCAGTTCGCCAGGCCGACAAAGCCGGGCATGACCCCGCCAAAGATCATCACCAGCGCGTGCATGGTGGTCATCTGATTGAAAAACTCGGGATCGACGAATTGCAGGCCGGGCGCGAACAGTTCCGCACGGATGACCAGCGACATCAGGCCACCGATAAAGAACATGATGAACGAGAACCACAGATACAGGGTACCCAGATCCTTGTGATTGGTGGTGCTGATCCAGCGCATCACCCACTTGCCAAAACCATCTGACAGTTGCGCGGGTCCGTGATGATCGTGCTCGTCGTGCTGCGTTGCGGTGCTAGCGGTGCTCATGTTTATCCTCGATTACCGTTGGGCCGCAACGTCGGCGGGTTGCACCACGCCAGAATCGTTGCCCCAGGAATTGCGGGTGTAAGTGATCGCGGCGGCAATGTCCTGATCGGACAAGTAGCCAAAAGCCGGCATCGCGTTTTTGCCCTGCAGGATCTGCTGAATCTGGGCATCGGCGGCACCTGTAATGAGCGCGCTACCCACCAGGGCCGGAAAATTCGCGGCTGCCATGCCTTGGCCATTGGCCTGATGGCAGGCCGCGCAATATGTGCCATAGACCTTTTTCCCGGCGACCACGAGTTCGCTCTTGCCCTGCGGCTGTGCGGCTGCTGCGCCGGCCGGCGGCACGGCTGCGTGCGCTTGCGGTGACCCGGCGGCCGCGCTGGCGACCAGGGGCGCACCACCAGATTTGCGGGCCGCTACCCATTTCTCGTATTCGGCCGGCAGGAGCGCCTTGACCACGATCGGCATGAAGCCATGATCACGGCCGCACAATTCCGCACACTGGCCGCGATAAATGCCCGGCTCATCAATCCGGGTCCACATTTCATTGATGTAGCCCGGCACGGCGTCCTTTTTCACCGCCAGGTCCGGAACCCACCAGGCGTGAATCACGTCATTCGACGTGAGCAGGAAACGGATCTTCTTGCCGACCGGCAACACCAGCGGCTCATCCACCTCCAGCAGGTAATTTTCCACGGTCCTGGGATCGATGCCCGAGCCTAGCTGGCGGGCCTGATTGCTGGCGGCGCCCAGATTGGAGTAGTACGACACCCCGTCCTCAAGATGCTCGTAGTGCCATTTCCACTGATAACCGGTAATTTTCACGGTCATCTCGGCATTTCGAGTGTCTTCCATGCGGATCAGCGTACCCGCCGCAGGGATCGCCATCATGATCAGGATCACGAAGGGAATGACCGTCCAGATGATCTCGACCGTGACGCTTTCGTGAAAATCTGCAGGCTTCGGATGCACCGATTTGCGATGCGCAAAGATGGAATAAATCATCGCCCCGAACACGACCACGGCAATGCCAACGCACCACCAGAAGATGCGCATGTGCAGACCGTAGACCTCGCGGCTGGTTTCGGTCACACCGACCGGCATATTCAGGTCGGACGCCAGCGCCGCGGTTGCGGCCAGCATGGCGAAGACTCCCCAAAGCAAACGTCCCATTCGCGTGTTCTCCATCTCATTGATCTTAAGCTCGCGTCCCGCGCCAGCCAGGGATGACCGCAGCCGCGGCCAAACGCTTATTCATCCGGCCAGACAGCGCCGATCTCACAACTCCCCTGCCACGCGAATGTCGCCGCGGCATCAGCGCGTACGCGCTGCAGACCCTTATCGATCAAGGGCAAAGCTCCGGTCGATCCGCACCCTAACCGAATCCGACCCCCCAGAACCAAGACCTTGAATCCCGTGGCGACCCCGCCGCCCGATGACCAAGTCCCGGAAACCGCCGAATTTTAGCCCGGAATTCCGCGCAGGGCGACCCGCACCCGGAAATTTCTCTCGCCGCGCGGGGTGAAACATGGCCTCCGCGAGCAGTTCACACCGCGGACCAGGCCCGTTTGAGCTGCCGGACATCCGCCTGCACCCAGGGAATTTCGCCTACGCCCACCACGCCCAGACAGGGCACCGGCAAGCGCTGTCGCAGCGCCGAAATATTCTCCTGCAGGCGATCCTGAACAGGTGGCAAACACACGGCGACCCAGCCAAACAATCGCCCGCGTTCGCGCAAAATGTGCGCGCTGAGCAGCGCATGATTCAGGCAGCCCAGACGCATCCCAACTACCAGCACGCTCGGCCAGTTCACCGCCAGGTCCAGCATGTCGCAGTGCGCGCCCAGGGGCACCAGCACCCCGCCGGCGCCTTCCACCACCACCCAATCGGCGGCGGCACTCAGCCGCTCATGGGCGGCGCGCAGTTCCGCGATTCGGATTTCCAGCCCCCGCTCGGCCGCGGCGATATGCGGCGCTATGGGCGGCTCCAGGGCAACCGGATTGACCTGTGCATAATCCAGATTCAGATTGCTCGCCTCCTGCAGGGCCAGGGCATCGGCATTTTGCAATCCGGCGGGCCCCAATTCACAGCCCGCCGCCACGGGCTTGAAGGCAGCGACCCGCGCGCCATCCGCAACCAGAGCGCGAATCAGGCCAAGACTCACCTGGGTTTTGCCGCAATCGGTGTCGGTGCCGGTCACAAATATCGTGTTGGCGCTCATGCCGGCTTGTGCAAGGTCGCAGCCCAGGCGGCGGCCAAAGCATCGAGCAAATCGCTGACGTCCTGTTCGCCATGCGCCGCGCTCAGGGTGATGCGCAGGCGCGCCGTGTTGCGTGGCACGGTGGGTGGGCGAATCGCCGTGACCCAGAAACCCTGCTCGCGCAAAGCTGCAGACAAGGCGAGCGCACGCTCTTCCGCGCCGACCACGAGGGGCTGTATCGGTGTCAGCGAACTCGAAAGCGGCAATTCACGCGCCGCCAGGCCGGCGCGGAACTGGGCGA
>JBFIIN010000052.1:0-12926 GCA_041601225.1 Oceanococcus sp. | reverse complement strand
GGGCCTCATCATAGGCGGCCAGAGCCTGGTCGAGCTGACCCGCGCGGGCCAGGGCATTGCCGCGATTGTAATGGTCGATGGCGGTAGCGCCCTGTCCGAAATCCCGCGCAGCGGCGGCGAAGTCCCGAGCGCGGAAATGGGCGCTGCCACGCCACTGTGGATCCTGGAATCCGGCAGCGGCGTCCTCGGCGCGATCTTGTTGCAGCAATTGGTAGGCGCGCTGATCCGGTCGCTGCCACCATGCGCTCCATTCCAGAGCCTGGGCGGGCGGGGGCGTCACCAGCACCGCACAAAGTGCGGTCATGCTCAGCCAGCCACGGCGAAACCCCAGCGCGGCCAAAGGCGCAAGGAGCAGGGCGAGCAAAGGGGCTTCATCCCGCCACAGGTCGGCCTGAAAATTTTCTGCGGCCCGGGTGGCGTCAACCGGGGCGCCGGATGTCGCCGTCAGCATGTTCTGGTCGAGGCCGGTGGGTGCGAGAAGCGCGAAGCGGCCACCTCCGGTCTGAGCCAGCCGGCGCAATTCGTCGGCCTCCAGGGTGGCCAAAACGATGCTGCCGTCGGACGCGCTGATCCAGCCGCCATCGGGACCGGGAATGGGTGCGCCCTTGGTCGTGCCTATGGCCACCACATGGACGGGAAAGCCGCGGCTGGCCGATTCGGCGGCGAGCTCGTAGGCCGCTGCATCCGGACGCGAATCCGTAAACACATAGATTTCGCCATGCGTTTTGCTGGCATTTTCAAACAGGCTGGCTGCCTGCAGCAGCCCCGTTGACAGTCGGCCGCCCTGGATGGGCATGAGGTCGGTGCTCAGGCTGTTGAGCATGTGCTTGAGCGTGCCGCGGTCCGCAGTCAGCGGGACCACAGCGAAGGCTGAACCCGCGAACACCACAAGCCCGGTTTCGCCCTCGGCCTGGGCGTCAAGCAGGTCGGCGGCCGCAAAGCGCGCACGACTGAGGCGGTCAGGCTGCAGGTCGGCCGCGGCCATGGATTGGGACAGATCCATCACGATCACCCGCGCTGCCGGAGCCCGCCACACGGGTTGCGGTATTTGCTCCCAGCTGGGTCCGGCGATCGCCAAGGTGAGCAGAATGCCGGCGACAACCAGCAACACGCCGGGCAGCCGCGAAGAACTCTCGCTACTTGAGATCAGGTGGTTGAGGAGCTGCGGATCGCAGGCCCGCGCCCAGGCGCTGATCGAGGTTGGAGCGGACCAGAAGCGCCAGACCAGAAAGGCCAGCGGCAGTCCGCAGAGCAACCCGTAGGGGCGCAGCAGGTGAAAATTTCCCAGCCACTCGGTCATCGCTTTTTCATGCCCGTGATCAGGACCAGCAGCAGGCTGGCCAGCAGCGGCCAATGCGCCAGCGAGAGGATGGGCCGGAATACCAATTCGTCCACTTCCACCGGTTCAATCTCATCGATGATGCGGTAAATCTGTTCCAGCTCCGCGGTATTCTGGGCGCGGAAATAGCGGCCGCCGGAGGCACTGGCGACCTGTTGCAAACTGGCTTCATCAATGGGCGACTGGCGCTGGCGCGTGAAGGGGCCAAGGCGAACGGTTTCCACCCCGCCGAAGCCGATGGTGTGCACCCGCACGCCACTTTGCGCGGCGAGTTCGGCGGCTTTCGCGGGGTCGAGATGTCCGGCGGTATTGACTCCGTCGGTGAGCAGGATCAGCACCTTGTCGTCGCTCTGGGACGCCGCACGCAAATGTTTTACGCCTATGCCGATGGCGTCACCGATCGCGGTTTCGCGGCCCGCGAGCCCGACCACGCTGTCTTCCAGCAGCTGGCGGACGGTGTGGCGATCAAGACTCAAAGGGCTGTGCAGATAGGCATTGCGCCCGAACAGCACCAGGCCCACGCGGTCGCCCTCGCGGCGTTCAATGAAGTCGCCCGCCACCGCCTGAACGGCTTGCAGGCGCTGCACCTTGCGCCCATGGAGGCGGGCATCGCGTTGATCCATGCTGCCCGAAAGATCCACGGCCAATACGATGTCGCGGCCTTGCGTGGGCAGCGGAATGGGCTTGCCGATCCACTGTGGGCGCGCCGCGGCCATGATCAGCAGGGTCCAGGCCAGCACGGCCAGCCAGGGCCACGAGCCCACACTTCGCACGCCGGCCGGCTGGATTTCCAGCAGTTCATCGGCAATGGGCAGCGTTGCCACGCCGCGCGGCGCGGCGACCGGCAGCAGACTGCGTACCAGCCAGGGCAGCGGCAACAGGGCAAAGGCCCAGAGCCAGGCAAAGCCAATCACCGCAAGCTCTCCTGCAGCCAGCGCCGGCAGCCGGTCAGCAAGGCCTCGGCGTCGTAGCTTGGCGGCACTGGTTCATAGGGGCCGCGGGCCAGCAGCATCCAGATTTTCTGATCCACGTCCAGGGGCGCGCGTTCGGCCAGGTAGCGGGCCCAGGCGTCACCGGCCAGACCGCCCGCGGGCTGCCCGTGGGCCAGAGCCCAGCGGCGCAGCAATTGCGACAGCGCGACGAGCTGGTTCTGCGGGCGCTCGGCGCCGGCATGTTCGCTGGCAATGTGTTCCAGCTCCAGCAAGGCGGCACGCCGCAGGCGGCGGCTGTGCCGGCCACGCTGCCACCACCAGATCAAAGTGGCCACCAGCGCCAGACCGAGCAGGCCGACAAGCCACCAGCCGGGCGCCGGCGGCCACCAGCCCGGCGCGGCCGGCATCTGGATATCGCGCAGTTGTGCCAGCGGGTCGCCGTTCATGCGGCGCGGCGGCGCCTGCCGAAGGCCAGGCCCAGCGAATCCAGCAAATCCTGCTCGGTAGGCAGCTCCAGCCAATGCGCGCGGGTGGCGCGGGCGGCATCGACAATCGCCTGGCGGCGGGCGTCATATTGGCTATGCCAATCGCGCCGGGCGCGCGCCGAGTCGCTGTGCAGCACCCGCGTGCTGGGATCGTCGGGACTGCGCACCGGGTAACGGCCGGGCGGTGGCAGATCGCGTTCCAGCGGATCGGAAACGAAGCCAATGATCAGCTCGGTATGGCGCGCCAGCCGCCGCAGCAAATTTCCGGTCTGCGGCCCCTGTTCGCGAAAATCGCTCAGCAGTATGACCAGGGCGCCGGGTCGGGCCGTGCGAATCAGCCTGCCCAGACTCTCATCCAGACCACCTCCGCCGGTGGTGGAGTCGCTGCCGCTCAAACCGTGCAGCAAGCGCATGACGCCGCGGCGACCACCAGCCGGCCGCAGTTCGGCATGCGTCCTGCCAAAGATCAGGCCGCCGATGCGGTCGCCGTTGGCCAGCCCAGCCCAGGCGAACAGGGCCGCTGCCTGTGCGGCGAGTACCGACTTGAAGCAGCGCCGGGTGCCAAACCACATGGCCGGGCGGTAATCGACGGCGATCAGCACCGGCCGTTCGCGTTCCTCCCGGTAGAGCCGGACGTGAGCCTTGCCGGTTCGTGCCGTCACCCGCCAGTCTATGGTGCGCAACTCGTCGCCGGGCTGGTAGACACGATGTTCATCAAATTCCATGCCGCGCCCGCGAAAGCCACTGATATGCGTGCCACCCAGATCGGTCAGGACGCGCCGGCGACTGCTCAGGTCAATGGCTCCGGCGCTGCCGCGCAAGCGCAGTAACTCGTCCAGCTCGGCCCGGGTGGCGGACATCAGGCGACCGGCACCCGCTGCAACAGCTCGGCAACGACATGGTCGGCGTCAATGCCGTCGGCTTCGGCTTCAAAGCTCAGCAAGATCCGGTGACGCAGGATGTCCGGGGCGATGGCCTGGATGTCTTCGGGCGAAACATAGTCGCGGCCATTGAGCCAGGCCAGAGCCCGGCCGCAGCGTTCCAGCGCAATGCTGGCCCGCGGGCTGGCGCCATACTCGATCCAGCGCGCCAGATCCTCGCCATAGGCGGTAGGCTCGCGGCTCGCATGGACGAGCTGGACGATGTAGTCCTCCAGATTGTCCGCCATGTGCAGATCGAGGATTTCGCGGCGCGCCGCGAAGATCATTTCGGGCGCTATTCTTTCGCCTTGCGGGCTCGCGGGGCGGCGTGCCTGGCCGCGCGCCAGGCGCAGGATCTCGCGTTCGGTTTCGACACTGGGATAGCCAATCTTTACGTAGAGCAGAAAGCGGTCGAGCTGTGCCTCGGGCAGGGGATAGGTGCCCTCCTGCTCGATCGGATTCTGGGTAGCCATGACCAGAAAGAGTTCCGGCAGGGGATAGGTGGTTTGCCCCACTGTCACCTGCCTTTCGCCCATGGCTTCGAGCAGGGCGGACTGGACCTTGGCCGGTGCCCGGTTGATCTCGTCGGCCAGCAGCAGATTGTGAAACATGGGGCCGGCCTGGAATTCGAACTTGGACGTTTCGGCATGGAACACATCGGTACCGATCAGATCCGAAGGCAGCAGGTCAGGCGTGAATTGCAGGCGGTGAAAATCGGCGTCCAGGCCACCGGCCAGGGCCTTGATCGCGGTGGTCTTGGCCAGGCCAGGGGCGCCCTCAACCAGCAAATGCCCGTCGGCCAGCAGAGCGACCAGCAGCCGCTCCACCAGGCGGGATTGGCCAAGTATCTGTTCTTCGATGCGGGCGCGCAGCGTCGCAATCGCGGTGTCGGGCGACATCGCAAAATCCTTGTCTTGGAAAGCCGAGAGTTTAGCAACGGCAGCAGCAGGCTGCGCCGTTGTCGCTTGTGACCGGAGCACTTGGCAAAAGTTTCATCGCCTACCGGGGCGCGGTAATCTCCGAGCTTGATCGGGGAGAGTGACATGCAGCGTGCGTTTGTGACAGGCGGTTCCGGCTTTCTGGGCCGTAACCTGATTCGTCGTTTGCGGGCCGACGGAATCGCGGTCGTGGCGCTGGCGCGCTCGCCGCGAGCCAGCGAAGCCGTGCGCGCGCTGGGAGCAACGGCGGCGGCCGGTGATCTGGAGGACCAGGCCGCCATGACGACCGGCATGGCGGGCTGCGATACGGTTTTCCATGCTGCCGCCTGCGTCGAGGAATGGGAACCACTGGACCTGTACGAACGCGTCAATGTCGCGGGTACGCGTAGGGCTCTGGCCGCCGCGCAGGCGGCGGGTGTCGGCTGTTTCGTGCATGTCGGGACCGAAGCCGTATTCGCTGATGGCCGCAGTCCCATGGACAGGCTGGACGACACCACGCCGCTGCCGGAGCGGCCCCTGGCGCGCTATCCGGCCAGCAAGGCTGCGGCGGAGAAGCTGGTCCGGGCCGCGAATGCGGATGGTTTTCGCACGGTCGTGATTCGACCACGTCTGATCTGGGGGCGCGACGATACCTCTTTGCTGCCCAAAATCATCGCCGCCGTACGTAGTGGTCGGTTCATGTGGCTGGATGGGGGGCAGTTTTTGACCTCGACGACCCATGTGGACAATGTTTGTGAAGGTCTGCTGCGCGGGGCTGAACTGGGGCGCGGCGGCGACGCCTACTTCGTGACGGATGGCGCGCCGCGCACCATGCACGAATTCCTGGGGGCGCTCATCCGGACCCAGGGTGTCGAACCCGGTGAGCGCGCCTTGCCGCTGTGGCTGGCGCGAATCATGGCGCTCAGCTGTGAGGCGCTTTGGTCGATCTTGCCGCTCAGAGGCAGTCCGCCGATACACCGCATCGCGCTCTGTCTGGCCGGACAAGCGGTGGTATGCGATGACAGCCGGGCGCGCGCTGAACTGGGCTACCGGGAAATCGTGACGGTGGAGCAGGGTTTGGCCGGCGTGGAGCGCATCTGCTGATGCCCCAGATTCGCGCAAACGGTATACAGCTGCATTACGAGGACGACGGTGACCCCTCAGACCCTGCGGTGCTGATGGTCATGGGCTTGGGCGCCCAATTGATACTCTGGCCAGAAGGTCTGTGGCGACCCCTGGTCGACGCCGGATTTCGGGTGATACGGTTTGATAATCGGGATGTCGGCCTGTCGCAGCGCCTGGAGGATTTGCCGACGCCCAGCGCATTTCAGGCGGGCTTGAACTGGCAGCTGGGGCGCACGCTACGGCCACCCTACAGTTTGCAGGATATGGCGGACGATACTTTGGGGCTCGCCGATGCGCTGGGTCTGGAGCGCTGGCATCTGGTCGGCGCATCCATGGGTGGCATGATCGCGCAACTCATCGCCGCCGCCCAGCCTCAGCGCCTGCTTTCCTTGAGCCTGATCATGAGTTCGCCCGGTGGCCGCGGCCTGCCGGGACCCAAGCCGCGGGTTGCGCTGCGCTTGATGCACCGGCCGCGCGGTACCGATCGCGAGGCCCTGATCCGCTATTCCATGCGCACCTGGCGTCTGGTGGGCTCGCGCACCCATCCGGCGGATCCCGACGAATTGCGGCAACGAACCGAACAGCACGTGGATCGCAGCTACTATCCGGCCGGCTACAAGCGCCAGTTCGTGGCGTCGCTGGCTTCAGGTTCGCGCACGGCCCTTTGTCAGCAGATCCGGGTGCCGACCCATGTCTGGCATGGTCTTGAGGACCCGCTGATTCCGCCGGCTCACGGCCAGCGTCTGGCGGATCTGATTCCTGGCGCGGCGCTGTCTTTGGTGCCCGGTATGGGCCATGATTTTCCGCGGCCGTTGCGGGCCGAACTGGCCCAACAACTGATCGCGCATTGTCGGTGTGTTGCGCCCGCCCAACCAGCGGCGCGGCGCTGACGGCGGCGGAAAAATAGTTTAGCTTTCGCCCTGAACAAGAAAGTGCTGCATCGAATTGATGAATTCGCGCCCAGATTCGCGGGTGTCGTCAGAATTGAATTCCGGCACGCCTGTTGTGCGATGAGTATTTGCTTCCACCTCTTGGGACGCTGCGCTAAGTTAGGCGGCAGACCTTAACTAACTCCGGTGTTTGGAGGAGACCATGACGCGAACCCGTGCGCTTGTTGCCGTGACCTTGATCGGCGCGAGCTCTCTGGCCTTGGCTGCCGATGTCGATCCGTTGCTCAAGGACGGCAAAAGCTGGCTTGTAGCTCAGCAGAAATCCCAATCCGCAATCGACAAGATTGAGGCGGACCGGCGCAAGATGGAGTCCGAGTATCGGACCCTGCTGCGTGAAATCGAGGGCCTGGAAGCCTACAACCGGCAGCTCAATCGGCAGATCGAGCAACAGGTCGTTGAACTGGGCGAACTCGATGAATCCATCGTTCAGGCAACCACGGTCGACCGGCAGATATTGCCGCTGATGATCCGCATGGTGGGCGCACTGGAGCAGTTCGTGGCACTGGACATGCCCTTTTTGCCGGATGAACGCGCCGAGCGCTTGCAGTTTGTGAAAGACGCCATCGACCGGGTGGACGTCAGCGTGGCGGAGAAATTCCGACAGGTCCTGGAAGCCTACAACGTGGAACTGGAGTTCGGCCGGACCATCGAAGCCTACAGCGCCATTGAGAGTATCGACGGCCAGGATCTGGAAGTGGATATCCTGCGTGTGGGTCGGGTGGGTTTGTTCTACCAGACTCTGGATGGTCGCCGCAGCGGTCGCTGGGACGCGCAAGCCAAGGCCTGGGAGCCGGTCCCCGCAAACTATCGCAACGCGATTCGCAGCGCCCTCAAGGTGGCCCGAAAATTGGTCGCGCCCGATTTGCTGACCCTGCCGATGAGCACGGCCAAGGACGCGTCATGAAGAAAATTTTCATAATCGCGGCTATTGCCACGGGACTGGGCGGCGGTCTGGCCCAGGCCCAGACTGACACCCAGCGCAAAGCGGACACCCTGGATCAGCTGTTGGACATGGTGCGAACGCGCACTCTGGAGGACCGCTCGGAAATCAAGAAGCGCGAGAAGGAGTTCGACGCTGCGCGTGATCGCCAGGCCGCTCTGCTGGCCCAGGCGAAGAAGAAGCGCGACGCCGCCGAGCAGGAAAGTCGCAATCTGGAAGGGCAGTTCGACAAGAACAAGACGGCCATTGCGGCCAAGCAACAGGCTTTGCGGGACAAGCTGGGTTCGCTGAAGGAGCTGTTTGGGATATTCCAGCAACAGGCTGGTGATCTGCTGGGCGTTGTTGAATCGTCGCCCACCAGCGCGCAATTCCCCAATCGTGGTGAGTTCTTGCAGGCCTTCGCCAAGAAGATGGGCAAGTCCTCACAAATTTCGACGATCGAAGAAATCGAGCGGATGTGGTTCGAACTGCAGCGCGAGATGACCGAAACTGGCAAGGTCGTGCGCTTCTCGGCGCCGGTACTGCTGGCGGAGGGCAATGAAGAAACCCGCGAGGTGATTCGGGTCGGCGCCTTCAACGTCATCAGCAGCAATCCGGCTGGCAAATACCTGGTGTGGCGGGACGAAACGCAAAAACTGGCCGAACTCAAGCGCCAGCCCAGCGACCGTTATCTGAGCTCGGCCAAGGATTTCGCGAATTCCCGCGAAAACTACGCGGGATTTGCCATGGATCCCACGGGTGGCTCATTGCTGGCGCGGCTGGTGCAGTCGCCGGATCTGATCGAGCGGATTCAGCAGGGCGGTTTGGTGGGCTACATCATTCTGGCCCTGGGCGCTGTCGCCTTGCTGGTGGCACTGGAGCGCATCATCCTGCTGTCGGTGACCGGCATGAAGATGAAGAACCAGCTGTCGCGCATCGATCAGCCGGATCTGAAGAATCCGCTCGGCCGTGTGCTGCAGGCCTATCATGAGAATCGCGGGGTGGATGCCGAGACCCTGGAGATGAAACTTGGCAAGGCCATATTGCGCGAGCTTCCTTCCGTAAATCGCGGCTTGATGTTTCTCAAGATCATCGCGGTCATGGCGCCCCTGTTGGGTCTGCTCGGAACCGTGACCGGCATGATCAACACCTTCCAGGCCATTACCCTGTTCGGTACCGGCGATCCCAAGACCATGGCCGGTGGTATTTCGCAGGCCCTGGTGACGACCGTGCTGGGTTTGACGGTCGCGATTCCCACCGTGTTCCTGCACACCATGGCCAGCGGCCGGGCCAAGGCGATCGCGCACACCCTGACCGAGCAGAGCGCCGGGCTGGTTGCGGAATACATGGAAAGCCGCGGCAAGGGTGCGGCGGCGCAACCGGCCTAAGGTTCCGTCATGGACGCGATAATCCTTTCCATACTGGATGTCAGCGAACTGGTTCAGCAGTTCGTGGATTCCGGTGGCACCGTGCTGCTGGTCATCGGCGTCGTCATCTTGATGATGTGGACATTGATTCTGGAGCGGCTGGTGTATTTTCGGCTTGTCTATCCGGGCGTGGCGAAGCAGGTCATGGATACCTGGGAGGCCAGGGCCGAGCGCCAGTCCTGGGAGGCCCACCAGATTCGCCGAGGCTTGCTGGCCGGCGCTCAGCTGAGTTCGCAGAGCTTTTTGCCGACGATCAAGACGCTGGTTGCGCTTTGTCCCTTGCTCGGGCTGATGGGCACGGTGACCGGCATGATCGCGGTCTTCGATGTGATGGCCTTTTCCGGGATGGGGAATCCACGCCTGATGGCCTCAGGGGTGTCCAAGGCGACCGTCCCGACCATGGCCGGCATGGTGGGCGCCTTGTCCGGGCTTTTTGCCATACATTGGCTTGATCGAACCGCGCAGCGGCGCAATGCCCTGCTGGGCGACGACCTCACTATGGATCACTAACGATGAAACAGCCGTTCGCAAACCAGATGCAGGAAGAAGAGGAGTCGGGAATTGACCTGACCCCGATGCTTGATGTGGTGTTCATCATGTTGATCTTCTTCATCGTCACGGCCTCCTTCATCAAGGAGTCGGGCATCGAGGTCAATCGGCCCGACGCCCAGACGGCCACCAAGCAGGACAAGGCCAACATCCTTATCGCGATCAATGACAAGGGCGAAATCTGGATGGACCGCAGGCGTATCGATATTCGCAACGTGCGGGCCAATATCGAACGGCTGCATGCGGAAAACCCGCAGGGTTCGGTGGTGATTCAGGCCGATGAGAAGTCAACCAACGACAAGCTGGTTGCGGTCATGGACGCGGCTCGCCAGGCCGGTGTGTACAACGTATCGATCGCCGCCGAGGATCGCTAGGCGGATGGGAGCGAGCATGCAGGCCAGAAGCCGATGACCGCCTCGGTCCACATTGCCGGCGCGCAGGGCAACATATCGGCCACGCGCAACCTGCTGCGGATGCTGGGCGCGGCGTGCCTGGGACTGGTGGTGACCTTCGGTCTGTACTGGTTGATGGCTGAACTCGTGGCTGCGGGGCGGGCGGCGCTGACAGAGGCGCCAAGCGGTCGCATCGTCGATTTCGTGCGGATCAAAAAAGATCAGGACCTGCAGACCGACCAGGACAAACCCAAAAAACCGCCGAAGCCGGAAGCCCCGCCGCCCGAAGCGCCCAAGCAGGAGAACAAGCTGCAGACCCCGGGCAAGACGTCGGTGGATATCGGCCGCATGGGGGTCGATTCCGATCTGTCCCTGGAGGGGTTTGGCTTGTCGGCCTCCGACGGCGAGTACCTGCCAATCGTGAAAGTCGCACCGATCTATCCACGCCGAGCCCAGGAACGCGGCATTGAGGGTTGGGTCCTCCTCACCTTCACCGTGACCGAAACGGGCGCCGTACGCGACCCGGTGGTGATCGAATCCGAGCCATCGAGCATTTTTGACCGTGCGGCCATGCAGGCCGTGTTGAAATTCAAGTACAAGCCCCGGGTCGTGGATGGCAAGGCCATCTCCGTTCCCGGCATCGAGCATCTGATTACCTTCCGGCTTGAAGATTGAGCATGTTGAATTGCGGAGTCCGACAGTGAGGGTGCGTTTCCAGCTGTGTGCCTTGGCGCCGGTTGTTTTTGCGCTCGTTCTTGGCCTTTCGGTCCCGATGCAGGTGGACGCCAAGGAAAGGGCCAAACCGCCACCCAGTCGCAAGACCCAGGTCATCAGCCAGAAGGTCTTCGAAAAACTCGATGAGGCCCAGAAAGATGCCGACGCCAAGAATTTCGCCAAGGCCCTGGCGACCCTGGATGAGCTGAAAAAGAACTGGTCGAAGCTCAACGACTATGAAAAGGCCATGCTGTGGAATTTCTATGCCGGGGTGTATTACGGCATGGAGAATCTGCCCAAGACTCTGGAGGCCTACGCCAATATCCTCAAGCAGGACAATGTGCCGGAGGGGCTGCGCAACACCTCTCTGTATGCGATCGCTCAGCTTTATCTGGTGTCGGAGCAATACCAAAAAGCGCTCGACGCGCTGGCGCAGTGGTTCAAGTATGTCGATGAGCCGCGGCCGGATGCCTATATGCTCAGGGCCCAGGCCCTGTACCAGATGGGACGCTTTGCCCAGGCCGAAGAGCCCATTCTGGAAGCCATGAAACTGGCCAAGTCGCGCGACCAGCGACCCAAGGAAAGCTGGCTGTCCTTGTTGCTGGCGGTTTACTTCGAGCAGGAAAAGTACGAGCGCGCCGCCAAGGTGCTGGAACTCATGGTGGCCCTCTATCCCAAGCCGAGCTATTACCGGCAGCTGGCCGGAATTTACGGCCTGCTAGATCGTGAGGTGGACCGCACCGCGGTAACCCGCGCGGCCTACGAAGCCGGGATGCTGACCAAGGAAGCGGACATCCTCAATCTGGCCCGCATCTATCTGTCCCAGGAGGCGCCCTACGCCGCCATCAAGGTCTTGCGCTCGGCCTTCAAGAACGAATCCATCAAGGAAGACAAGGATTCGCTGAAGCTGTATGCACAGGCTCTGGCGTTCGGGCAGGAGCACGAAGCGCAAATCCCCATACTCGAAAAGCTTGCCAAATTGACCGGCGATGGAGAGCACTACATCTATCTGGGTCAAGCGCTGACCGACCTGGCTCGGTGGACCGATGCGGCGAAGGCCTACCGCTCGGCGCTCAACGATAAAAACCTGGATCGACCAGGTAACGCCTGGATCAATGTTGGCACGTCTTTGTACAACGCCGACCAGTTGGAAGAAGCCCGCGACGCGTTTCGCAAGGCGACGAAATATGAGCGCTCCGAGAAGCAAGCCAGAAACTGGATCAACTTCATCAACAAAGAGATTGAGCGCAAAGAATTTCTCAGTCAGTACTAGCAAAGCTCACCAACTTGGGGCGTGGCCTGGTGCAGATGCACCAAAATGTCCCGAAAGTGTTGGCGACAAGCCGATTAAGAAGCTAGTATGACAATGTCATTTGGTGCTTGGGGGAGCAGAGGATGACGCAGCACGCTCCCCCCGAGCATTGGACGCGGGATTCCAAGGGACGAGATCCGGGCGAACCGGAGGGGAGATTTAATGAGCAGCAGCAATTATCGCACGCGATTGCGCGTGTTTTATCCAGTGTTGTTGGCGGGGGCGCTGGGTGCCGGCGCTGGATTCGGAGGGTCAGTTCTGGCCCAGGACGATAACCAGGAAGTTGAAGAAATTGTCGTAACCGGCTCACGCATTCGCCAGGCCAATCTGGTGACCAACAGTCCGGTCACCCAGATCGACGACGAAGAAGTCCTGTTCCAGGGTACGGTTCGTGTTGAAGACATGCTTCGAACCCTGCCGCAGATTTATCAGAATCAGGGCACCGGCCAGTCCAATGGCGCGACCGGCACCGCGACGCTGAACCTGCGTAATCTCGGTGATGAGCGCACTCTTGTCCTGATTGACGGCCAGCGCCTTCCCGCCGGTTCGCCGATTCAGGGCGGTGTCGGCGCGGACATCAATCAGATTCCGGCGGCCTTGATCCAGCGGGTCGAAGTACTGACTGGGGGCGCCTCGGCTATCTACGGATCCGACGCCGTTGCGGGGGTGGTCAATTTCATCATGAAGGATGATTTTGAGGGCCTGCAACTGGACGCTCAGTTCAGCCAGTACAACCACGATAACGACAATGCGCGAATGCAACGCATTGTGCGCGATGACGCGGGTTTTCCGGTCGCTTCGGGCAGCAAGACGGACGGCGACACCAAGGCGTTTTCGCTGATCATGGGTGGCAATCTTGACGGCGGTCGGGGCAATGTGACCTCCTATGTGACCTATCGCAAGATTGACGAGGTCTTGCAATCCGATCGCGACTACAGCAGCTGC
>JBFIIN010000051.1:0-13180 GCA_041601225.1 Oceanococcus sp. | reverse complement strand
GACGAAGAGCCGCTGTACGTGATCACCGACGACAATATGGACGAATACGAGCATTTGATGACCGAGGGCCAGAAGGCGCTGATGAGCCAATATCCCGATTCCTTTCGAATGCGTGTCTTCCCCAGCCATCGCGATTTCAAGCCGCGCGACTGGGTTTGCGATGTGGTCCGTCAGAATGCCGAGATCGCCGAGATTGTCGATGGAGGGCTTGGGGTCAAGGGCATCACCGGCGCGCACCTGTTTCCGTTTCCGCAAACGGGTCTGGAAGCGGTCTGGAACATGATCAATCCACATCGCACCGGTTCCGAAGAAACCGTCTTTGATATCGCCGACGTCTATGCCAATGGGACGACGGCCTGGGGCCGCGTCCACTTCAAGACCATGAACACGGGTACCGGCCCCAATCCGGAGGATCGCAAGCGCTATGACGAAGAGCATGTCAATGGCTACTTTTTCCTGCACTTCCAGTTGCCCGATCGCGAGAAGGGTTTTGTCGCGGTTGGCTATCAGCCCAATAATTTCAAGAACGACGCCACCCAGTCCTGGCAGTACCTGCCAGGCATCCGACGGGTCCGCAAGGCGCCGGAAGTGGGGTTTGACTATCCCGTCCCGCCTTCAGGATTGCGTACCGTGGATGATGACTATCTGTTCAACGGCTCACCCGAGCGGTACAACTGGAAACTGGTGGGGCGCAAGGAAGTTCTCGTGCCGTACCATAATTTCGAATTCAACAGTCCGCACCTGAGCTACGACGACATCATCAAGGAAAACACGGTCAACCCGGACCATTTCCGCTACGAATTGCACCGCGTCTGGGTGATCGAAGCCGACCTCAAGGACGGCGTGCGCCATGTTTACAAGCGCCGGCAACTCTACGCTGATGAGGATACCTGGCTTACCATGTGGGCCGACAATTACGACAATCGCGGCAATCTGTGGCGTGTTGGCATGGTGGCGTTCTTCTATTCGCAGGAAGCCCACGCCTTTCATCGTGGTGCTTCGGTGTATCACGACCTCACGTCGGGGACCTATGAAGCGACCTATCTGACCAATGAACGTGGCGGCGACTGGTGGCGCCTGAATCGACCGATGAAAGCCAGTGAGTTCGGCCCGGAGGCTGCCTCACGCGCCGGTCAGTAAGCGCCGGCGCATCGCCAGCGGTGGCGCGTCCGACTCTCGGGTCCAGGTCTGGACGCCGCGCCGCAGGCCGTGGCGGGTCGGAGCAAGGGCTGCTGGAGGTTTCCAGCAGTCCTTGCTGAAAACCGGCTGCTGGCGAACGGGGCCGGCCGTGCTGCGCCCCGGGTCAGGCCGGGAATTTCGTTCCGCCGGATTCGGCGGTTCGCGCTTCTGCGCCCCCGCCCGGTGAACGGGCCGCCGCACTACGGCGGATATTCCTCCAACCTGAGCTTTTCCGCATGTTCATTCTGCGCCCAGTCGAGAAACTCGCCGGCTGATCGCGCGTGACTTACGAAATATCCCTGCAGTACGTCGCAGCCCAGGGCTCTGAGCAGACGCCAGTCTTCCGCGGTTTCAACGCCCTCCGCCACACTGCGCAAACTCAAGCTGCGCGCCAGATTGAGGTTGGTCTCCACGATGCTGCGGGCTTCATGGTCCTGATGGGCCATGCCGACGAAATTCTGGTCAACCTTCAGCTCATTGAAGGGCATTTCCCGCAGCTGACTCTGGGTCGAATAGCCGGTGCCAAAATCGTCTATCGACAGATCAAATCCCTGCATCCTCAGGCGGGTCGCGACATCCAGAGTGCGAACGGGGTCATGCATGGCTGTGGTTTCGGTGACTTCCACCTGCAAGCGAGACCTGGCGATGCCCGCCGCGGCGCAAAGCGCGCTCATATGCTCCGGAAAGTCCAGGCGCTCGAGTGTCTCCAAGGACACGTTGATCGAGACATTCAATACTAGGTCTGCCTGTTCCCAGAGCTGCAAAGCCTTGATGGATCCGGCCAGAATGACGTCGGTCAACTCATCGAGCAAAGCATTCGCGGTTGCCAGCGGCATGAAGGCTTCTGGCGCCACCAGGCCACCATCACGGCGCCATCTTGCCAGGGCTTCGGCGCCGACCAATGCGCCGGTATTGACGTCGACCTGCGGCTGAAAGAATGGCTCGACTTGCCCGCCGCGCAGCGCCGCGCGGAACTCATCCAGATCCACGCTCACGTTGCTGTGCAATTCGCGGTTACTGGCATGGCGATTCAGGCGCTCGAGTATTGCGCCGAGTTCCTGGACATTGATTGGCTTGTTCAGGGTGCCCAGCAAGCTCAGCTGGTGGGCGCGCGCCAACGAGGCCGCCGAGCGCAGGATCTTGGCGTCCACACTGCTGATCAGCACGACCGCCACATCGGGGATAAGGCTCGCAGCGTTGCGCAAGAATTCGATACCGTCGGTGCCCGGCATCTTCAGATCGCAGAATATGATGTCGAATACCTGGTCGGAATGCAGCGCGAACATGGCCTGCTCGCCATCGCTGGCCGTGATGCACTCCGGAAACCCAAGGTTCGCCAGTTGGCGCGCGAGCACCTTGCTGACCAGCGGGTCGTCGTCGACGATCAGGGCGCAGCGGGACGGTTCGTCATGGCGCAGGGCGGGTGGCTCGGCCGCGGATGGCGCCGAGCTCGCGAGTGCCGATTCCTCCTCCTCGGTTGCTCGGTGTATGCGCTGCCAGCGGTTCATGTACATCCAGTCGATGAGATCGTCGGCCGGCATCGGCTCGGCGATCATCCGGCCCTGCATGCCGTCACAGTTGGATTCGCGCAGGAAATCCCATTGTTGCGTGGTGCAGACCCCGGGTCCGACCACGATCAGCCCGCGCTCCGAGCCCAACTTCGATAAGGATGCAACGGTCAGTCGGCTGACCGGGTCGACGTCAAGGGTGGCGACATACGCGGGCTTGATCCGGATGCTTTCGAAAGGGTTCGTCTGTATCGAACCCAGCTCCGCATAGCAGTCACCGCAATTGTCGATCGCCACGGTCAGACCGCTGGCGCGCAGTTTTCGCGCGATGGCCAGACAGGAGCTTGTATGGGTGACCAGTTCCGCTTCAGCGATCCGTAACTGCAGCTTGCTGGGCGGAACTCCGGTCTGCCGGAGCGCGGCAAGTATTTGCTCGGGCGCGTCGTCGAAATTCAGCGCGGCGTAGCGGACTGCAAGCGACATGCGCGGCGCCACGCCCTGGCCGAACCAGCCAATCCAGCGGCTGCACGCGCCGGAAATGACCCGCAAGGTGGCCTCGCGCAAGATGCCCTGGGCTTCGGCGTATGCCCAGATATCGTCGGGATCGACCGCCGGGGCCGCCATGTCCGGCCACGTCGGGAGCAGGTCGATGCCCAGCATCCGGCGGTCGGCGACCGCGACCACGGGACACACGCGCAGGGTCATCGGCGCGCTCAGCAGATCCAGCGCACCACTACTGTCCGACATACAGCTCTCCTGACTGAAACCGGGTGTTCGCACTTTGGTCATCAAAGTTTACTGGGCGGCGCGCTAAAAATTCGAGATCGCGCCCAACAGACGCCAGTGCAGCTCAATAGGCTGCGAGGTCACTGTAGCGCAAGTGGCCGGTTAATCCCCCATTTGTGGTCAAGTCGAATTCCGGCGGTCAGCGGCGGATTCGGTCCCGGTGAATGCTCGCAGTGCTGATGCCCGAGGTCCGCTGCGATCCGGTGTTGCGGTTGGGGGCGATGCCACGGATCACGAGCGGGCGCCTGCGCAGCCAGTCATCGCCCGCCGGATGGCTCCGGCCCAGGAGGCCGGGTTTCCGGTCAGCAAACGAGGTCCACGGAACCCAGTTCTGACCGCAGCCTGCTGTGTAGAGCTATAGGCCACAAGACATCGCAAGGCACGCCAAGGCTCATGGATCAGGTCGCCGTCTTCAAGTGCGGCTCAATCGCGCTATGCTCGGTCGCTGACCCATATTTCAAAAAGCATCGACGATGAAACCCGTCAACCCCATGGACCTTGGTTTTTTGCTGCTGGAACGGCGCAATCAACCCATGCATGTCGGCAGTCTGATCCTGGCCACGCCGCCCAAGGGTGGCGGCAAGGAGTACGTGCAGCGGATGATGCAGCGCATGCTCGTGCATGCCGAGCCGCAGCCGCCATTTGATCAGCGCCTCGTGCAACGGGCCGGGGTCTGGTTTTGGGATACCGATACCGATTTCGATATCGAGGCCCATGTGCATCACCTGGCCTTGCCGGAACCGGGTCGCATTCGTGAGCTGCTCGCGCTGGTTTCCAAGCTGCACGGGAGTTTGCTGGATCGCAGCAAGCCCCTCTGGGAAATCTATCTGATCGAGGGCGTCGAGGGCGGGCGCATCGCGGTCTACAGCAAGATCCATCACGCGGTGGTCGATGGCGTGGCGGCCATGCGTTATCTGGAAAAAGCCTGCGCCAAGGATGCCGATACCGAAGTCCTGCCGCTGTGGGCCTTGCCGCCAAAGAATCGTCCGGCGAGGCACACCGATGGGGGACGTTCGCCCATAGCCGCGCTGGTCAAGGTGGCCACCGAACTCAAGGACCAGGCCGGGTCCGCTCGCAAGGTGGCCGCCGAGGTTTATCGCTCCATACGGGCGCGCAAAACCGATCCTGATTATGTGTCGGTATTCCAGGCGCCCCGTACGATATTCAATCAGCGGGTGTCAGGCGGGCGTCGTTTTGCCGCCCAGTCCTGGTCTTTTGACCGGATCAAGGCCGCGGGCAAGCTGCATGGCGCGACCGTGAATGACATCGTGCTGGCCATGTGCGGCTCGGCACTGCGGCGCTACCTGACGGACATGCACAAGCTGCCAGACCAGCCGCTGGTCGCGATGGTGCCGGTATCCATGCGCAAAGACGAATCCGAATCGGGCAATCAGGTGGCGATGATCCTGGCCAATCTGGCCACTCATATCGCCGACCCGCAGGAACGCCTGCGGACAATCATTCGCTCGATCAATAACAGCAAACAGCGCTTTGCCCGCATGAATCAGTCGGAGATCATGGCCTATCTGGGTACGGTGATGAGCGTGCATGGGGTCAATATGGCGCTGGGTATAAACCCGGCCTGGCAGGCTTTCAATATCGTAATTTCCAATGTGCCCGGTCCGCGCGAGGCCCTGTACTGGAATGGCGCCAAGGTGACGGGCGTGTACCCGGTGTCGATCGCCGCGGATGGCATGGCCCTGAATATCACCCTGACCAGCTACGCTGGCAATCTGGAATTCGGCTTGATTGGCTGCCGCCGCAGCCTGCCGCACATGCAGCGTCTGTTGCAGTATCTGGAAGACGGCCTGGTCGAACTGGAGTAGTTGTTTTTGCCCTGTTCAGCCTGTCGGAGCATGCGATAATTCGCGCCCCGCCGGGAGGGGCGGTTGCGTTCAGATAAAGCTGTTCCGGAGAAAAATCATGTCGAAGTTTTTAGCCCCCGCGCTGGCGCTGGCCAGCGTCCTCGCGGTCGCCTGTGGTGGCGGCCGCGCCCCGGATGGCTATGCCGCCAATGCCGACCATTTCCCTTATCGGGATGACGCGCCCGTTGCACCCTGGGACAAGGGTGAATATGCGCCGGCGACCTTCCTGAAAACCGATTGCTTGGCCGTGGCGACCGCTTTTGATCCCGATTTGGGTGCCACGTTTTGTGAATCGGTCTTCGGCAGTCTGGAACAGGCGCCGCCGTTCAGTTATGCCGACTGCCTGGAGCAGGGCGCGGCTCTTGACGCGGAGCGTGCCGAGGGTTTTTGCAATTTCATTTTTCCGCTGGCGGGCTATTCCAGCCCCAGTCCGGTGCAGGGCCCGAATCACTACGTGGAAATGCCTGACGGGGTGCTGATCGCGATCAATATCAGGCCGCCAGAGAACTATGTTCCCGGACGTCGCTACCCCACCGTGGTGGAGATGTCTGGCTATGAATCCGGTTCCTCGGATGGCCAGACCCCGGCGGCTGATGTGGCCGACATACTCGGCGAACCCTTCGCCGGTGGGGTCCCCTTGCAAGGTGGCACGCGGGCTTCGCATGGCAAATACTACGAGCAGGACTATGTGTCCATCGTGGCCAATGTGCGGGGCACCGGATGTTCGGACGGTGAATTCGATCTGTTCTCGGATGTCTCGGCCTGGGATGGCCATCATCTGATCGAGTGGGCGGCGGCGCAGCCCTGGTCGAATGGCGAGGTTGGTCTGTTCGGGCATTCCTATTCGGGCATTACCGCCACCATGATCGCGGCGACCCGGCCGCCGCATCTCAAGGTTCTGTCGACCTCGGGTTTGCTTGGCGACCTTTACCGCGACATTGTCTATCCGGGCGGCCTGACCAATTACGGCTTTCCGCTGCTCTGGACTGGCGGCGTGCGTCTGGCCTACGACCTGCTCGGCGGAACCCTGGCGGGCTTGCTCGCCGACACGGGCGACCGGACCTGCCTGCACAATCAGGCCAGTCGTTCGCGGACGGTGCTGCAAGACCCGATTCTGAACGGCCTGCAGGATTGGGATGGCGAGTGGTATCGGGCCCGCTCCGCGGTGTTCAAAGTTCATAACATCGATGTGCCGACCCAGATGCTGCTGGCCTATCAGGATGAGCAGACCGGGCCGCGCGGTGCCACCAATCTCTACGATCATCTCAGTGAAGCAATTCCCAAGCGCCTGGTGCTGCTCAACGGCAACCATGATTCCCATACCCAGCTTGTGGAAACGACGGCGGAACGAAAGGCCTGGCTGGATTACTGGTTGCTGGGACGGACCAATCCCTTCGTGAATCCAGCTCGGGAGCATGAATCGGTGCGGGTGCTGCTGGAAGTGACCAACCTGCACGCCGACGGGACCGAGCGTTCCAATGGTGAGATCCGCTCCAGCGACTATCCCTTGCCAGAAACCCGGTGGACCGATTTCTTTCTGCACGCCGATGGCCGTTTGAGCACGCAGGCGCCAGGCGACGAAGCACATACCAGCTATTTCCATGGCAGCCGGCGGCAGTTTTACAGCTATCAGGCGGGGATCAATACCTTCGGTGAGCTGACCAGCATCAGCGGCCCGGACGAGGCCCAGTTTCGCACCGAGCCATTCGACCAGCCGATGGTTATCGCCGGCCCGGCCACCGCCACTCTGTTCATGCAGGCCTTGCCGGCCGAAGCCCCCGTGCCACTGGCCGTCCCCACCGATCTGGAACTGATGGTGCAGGTGCTGGATGAGGATCCAGACGGTCACCTGAGCTATCTGCAGCGTGGCGTTTTGCGGGCGGCGCATCGGGCCATCGATACCAATCGCTCGCAATACACCAGCGCAGGACGGATCTATCGGCCGTTTCGGCCGCATGCCGGCCCCGTGCCGGATCTGATCCTGGCCAATCAGGTCTATGAATTCCTGGTCGAAATATTCCCGGTCGGCCATGTATTTCGGCCCGGCCACCGCCTGGTGGTGAAAATTCATTCGCCGGCCCTGGATGACAACGACTGGATATACATTCCGAAATCCGCACCTGCAGTCGCGTCGCTGTTTCACAATTCCGAGCGGCCGTCCTCGCTGATGTTGCCGGTGATTCCGCTGTCGGCGGTGGATCAGCTCGGAGCGGATTTCGATGCCAGTTGCGTCAGCGCCCGGGTGCGCTGCGTCTTGCCGGCGTTTTAGGCCAGAGGTCCTGGACCTGCGCGCCCACCCTGAAGAAACTGCAATGCCAGGCCCGGTGGGCGCGCGGCTGGGCCCGATTCGGCAATTGGGTTATGTGGTGGAGGATCTGGATTCCGCGGTCGCGGCCTGGCAGGAACAGCTGGGCCTGGGGCCGTGGACCATCCTGCGCAATATTGAACTGGACTGTGAATTTCTGGGGCAGGCCAGCCAGCCCAGGATCAGTATTGCGCTGTCCTATCGCGGCGAGCAGCAGATCGAACTGATCCAGCAGCGCAATGCCGCGCCGTCACCCTATCTGAAATTTGTCGAGCAGCGGCGCTTTGGCCTGCACCATACGGCCTTTCTCAGCGCCGATATTCATGGTGATGTCGAAGCGCTTCAAGAGTGCGGACTCCAGCTGGTCTGCGATATCCGCATGCCTGGTCCTGGCGGCGGGCGCTATGTGTACTTTGCCTCGCCGATCCCGGGCGAACAGACTTTCATCGAGCTTCTGGAAGCCACTGCCCTGATGAAAGCGTTGTTTGCCAAGGGCATCGCCGATGCCCTCGACTGGCAAGGACAGGGTCGCCCGCTGGACCTTAATCTGGGGCCGATCTTGCGTATGCTGCGCGCCGGCAAAGCATTATTTTCGCGAACTGGAAATCCGCTCCAATGAATTCATCGGCTATTCCCGCAGCTCCCGAGCTTTCCCCGGCCCAGGTCGGCCCACGCTGTCTGGTGACCGGCGGTGCCGGCTACGCCGGCAGCGCCATCGTGCAACGCCTGGTTGAGGCGGGTTGCCAGGTCCGCAGTTTCGATGTCGTGGCCCAGGCGCCGCGTGCAGGTGTCGAGGTGATGCAGGGCGACTTGAGCAGCACCGCCGATGTACAGGCGGCCTGTGCCGGCATGGATACCGTGTTTCATGTTGCGGCCCTGATCAAGCTGGTGAGCCTGGCCCGGCCGGCGCTGCGGCGGCAGGTCATGGCCGTCAACGTCGAGGGCACCCGCAAAGTGCTGCAAGCCGCCCAAGCCGCGGGCGTGCAGGTTTTTGTGCATACCAGCACTGGCAACGTGGTGATGGATAGAGTGCTGGAGGAGCAGGACGAAAGCCTGCCCTACGTCACCCGCAGCCGTGACCTGTATTCGCAGAGCAAGGTGGCCGCGGAGAAACTGGCGCTGGCCGCCGATACGCCGGGCGCCATGCGGGTCTGCGCGGTGCGGCCCGGTGGCTTGTGGGGACCGAATGTGCAATCGGTGATGATCCGCAGCTTTCTGGAACAGCTGGCTGCCAATCGCTTTACCGCGCTGATTGGTAATGGCCGTTCGCTGATGGACAACACCCATATCGAGAATCTGGTGGATGGCCAGTTGCTCGCCGCCAAAGCGCTGCGCGAACGCCCGGATCAAGTCGGTGGGCAGGCCTATTTCGTGTTCGATGGCGAAAAGATCAATCCCCTGGAGTGGTTCCGGCCGCTGGCTGAGGGCCTGGGTTATCGCTTTCCCCGCCTGCGCTTGCCCGGCCGATTGATGCAGGCCGCGGCCTGGTTCATGGAGCTCAGCCACTATCTGGGTGGTCCCGAGCCGCTGCTCAGCGTGCGCGCGGTGCGCAATCTGATCGAGAGTTCCAGTTTCCGCATCGACAAGGCCCGCCGCGAGCTGGGCTACCAGCCGCGTTACGGTCGTGATTCCGGATTGGCTGAATTGCTGCCACCAGCGCGCGCCTATGTCGATCAGCTCAAGGCCAGCGGTGGAAAATCCGCCCAGCTATCGACCTCATCCTGATCCCTGTGCCAGTATCTGCACCATGCAATCAAGAATCGCCGCTGTCGTTACGGCACTGCTGTTGAGCGCCTGTACCCAGGAAACCCAGAACAAGTTGGGCCGGGCCGTGCAGAACTGGACCGGGACCAACGGCGTGCTGGAAATCTACGCGGGCGACAAACTGGTGCGCCGTTTTCTGGAAATCGACAAGCTCACCTCCAGCATGGGTACCGACGGCAACGGGCTAAGGCCCTACCGATACGGCTATGGGGTGCTCGATGAGAACCTGAATAACCTGGTCGACCGCGGCGAAAAGAAAGTGTATTTCGAATTTAGCGACTACTCGACGTCCTACGTGTTTTTCGAAGCGCCGAGGTAGTCTTTGTGGGCGACGCGCCAGGCGCGTGCCTGGGATTTCATGGTCTTCTTGGCGATGCCGCGCGGGCGGATTCGGGTGCGCGGCGCACCCGGCTCTGGCGGCAAGGTTTGCCAGGAGTCCGGATTTTGCGGCCGCGAGGCCGCGAGTTGTGGCTAACAGACGATTAAGGAACGAGCAGTGTCAGATAACGCGAGCGGTTTCAAACCTAAAAAATCAGTGGCTCTGTCCGGCGTGCCCGCTGGCAACACGGCCTTGTGCACCGTGGGTCGCAGCGGCAACGATTTGCATTATCGCGGCTACGACATACTCGATCTTGCCGAGGCCTGCGAATTCGAGGAGGTGGCTTATTTGCTGATCCACGGCAAATTGCCGACCGGTTCCGAGCTGGTCACCTACAAGACAAAGTTGCGGGCGCTGCGGGGATTGCCGGCGGCGGTGAAAGTCGCCTTGGAGGCCACCCCGGCCAACGCCCATCCCATGGATGTGATGCGGACGGGCGTTTCGGTGCTCGGTACCGTGCTGCCTGAAAAGGACGATCACAACCATCCGGATGCGCGTGATATCGCGGATCGCCTGCTGGCATCCCTGGGCTCCATGCTGCTGTATTGGTACCACTACAGCCACAATGGCCGGCGCATTGAGGTCGAGACCGAAGATGATTCGATTGGAGGTCATTTCCTGCATCTGCTGCACGGCAAAACACCGCGTGATTCCTGGGTGCGTGCCATGCACACCAGTCTGGTGCTGTACGCGGAGCACGAATTCAATGCCTCGACCTTTACCACGCGGGTCATCACCGGCACCGGCTCGGACATGTATTCGGCGTTGTGTGGCGGCATCGGTGCATTGCGCGGGCCCAAGCATGGCGGGGCCAATGAGGTGGCCTTCGAAATTCAGAAGCGCTATGACAATCCGGATGAGGCCGAGGCCGATATTCGCCAGCGGGTTGCCAACAAGGAAGTCATCATCGGCTTCGGGCACCCGGTGTACACGATTTCCGATCCGCGCAATGAGGTGATCAAGCGGGTGGCCAGGGAACTGAGCGCCGAACAGAAGAACATGAAGATGTATGAGATCGCCGAGCGTCTGGAGTCGGTCATGGCGGAAATCAAGAACATGTTCCCCAACCTGGACTGGTTCAGCGCGGTGAGCTACCACATGATGGGCGTGCCCACGGCCATGTTCACGCCCTTGTTTGTCATGGCCCGGACGGCCGGCTGGAGCGCGCACATCATCGAGCAACGCGAGGACGGCAAGATTATCCGGCCCAGCGCGAACTACACCGGTCCGGAAAATCAGGACTTCAAGCCCATTTCCGCGCGCAGCTGATTCCGCTTAACCGGAGCGGACACTCATGGGACCGTTGACCGGGGTCAAAGTCATCGAGATGGCGGGAATCGGGCCGGGGCCGTTTGCCGGCATGCTGCTGGCCGATATGGGCGCGCAGGTCATCAGCGTCGAGCGCCGGGCCGGCGGCAAGGCGATGCCGGATTGCGCACGACGCGGCAAGCAGTCCATCGCCCTGGATTTGAAGTCTCCGGCGGATATTGAAATCCTGCTGCAAATGGTGGCCAAGGCCGATGTGCTGTTTGAAGGCTTCCGGCCTGGCGTTATGGAGCGCCTGGGGCTGGGGCCGGATGTGTGTCTGGCGCGCAATCCCAGGCTGGTTTATGGGCGCATGACGGGCTGGGGTCAGACCGGGCCCTTGGCCATGGCGGCGGGCCATGACATCAACTACATCTCGCTGACCGGGGCCCTGCATGGCATGGGGCGGGCGGGCGACAAGCCGGTGCCGCCGCTGAACCTGGTTGGCGATTTCGGCGGCGGTGGCATGTTTCTGGTGGTCGGCATCCTGGCCGCCTTGCTGGAAGCCCGCAGTTCCGGCCAGGGGCAGGTGGTGGACGCCGCGATGACTGATGGCTCCGCGGTGCTGATGGCCATGTTTCATTCGCTACACGCCATGGGCATGTGGACCACAAAACGGGGCAGCAATCTGCTGGATACCGGCGCGCATTTTTATGAGGTGTACGAAACCGCCGATGGAAAATACGTGTCGGTGGGTTCGATAGAACCGCAGTTTTATGCGCTGTTGGTCGAGAAGGCGCAGCTCGATCCCAAGGTTTTTGGCAACCAGCACAACGTGGCGCGCTGGCCTGAGTTTAAAGACCAGCTCGCTGAGGTGTTCAAGACCAAAACCCAAGCCCAGTGGTGCGAACTCATGGAGGGCACGGACGTCTGTTTCGCGCCGGTCCTGGATTTTGTGGAAGCGCCCAGCCATCCGCACAATGCGTCCCGCCAGACCTATATCGAAGTTGACGGCAACATCCAGCCCGCACCCGCGCCGCGCTTCAGCCGCACCCCTTCGCAGGTGCAGTTTGGCTCACGGGCCATGGGCGCCGATACCGAAGCCGTGTTGGCGGCCTGGGGCGTTGAGCGCCCGCCCGAGTAAGCTCAGGTCCGCGGCGGCAAGCCGTGAATCAGGGTCAAAAATTTCATTTGCGTGCCCGCGCGCCGGTGCTCGGACAGCGCCTGATATTCCGGGTCGTTGAACCAGTCCAGGGCGGCCTGTTCGTTGGGGAATTTGAACAGCACGATGCGGCCTTCGCGTGGGTCCGCACCTTCCAGGGTCTGCGGATTGTCGTCATAGGTGAAAAATTCACCGCCGTGTTTTTTCAAGATTGGGAAAAAGCCTTTTTCGTACTCGCGGTAGCGGTGGGCATCGTGAACGCTGAAATTCGCAATCATGTAGGCGGGTGCTTCGGACATAGTGATTTCCTGATTTCTTGTTGATGATTAGAGCGTCTTGAGCCACTGCGCGACGGCCTGGCCGATCTCGGCCGGCGAGTCTTCCTGGATGAAATGCAGGCCCTTGACGGTAACTTCGCGCTGGTTTGGCCAGCTGCGGCAGAACTCGCGCTGCGCGCCGACCAGGATCGAGCCGGGCTCGGCATTGATGAACAATTTGGGCAGCGGGCTGCTGGCCATGAACTGGGCGTAGGATTCCACGATTTCCACGATGTGTGCCGGCTCGCCATCCACCGGTATCTGGCGCGGCCAGCACAGGGTCGGCAGGCGATCATCCGGCGTGGAGAAAGGCGCGCGGTAGGCGTCCATTTCCTGTTCGCTCAAATCGCGAATGATGGAGCCGGGCAGGACTTTCTCGACAAACACGTTGCGATTCAGGCACAGGTCTTCGCCCTTGTCGGAACGAAAGCCCTGGAAAATTCCGCGCGCCGCTTCGGGCCAGGCCGCCCACGTAACTGGCGCCACTATCGCTTCCATATAGGCGATGCCCTTGATCGCCGCGGCATGGCGCTGCGCCCACATGAAGCCCAGCGCGCTGCCCCAGTCGTGGATGACCAGGGTCACTCGATTGTTGATGCCCAACTGGCTGAGCAGGCCATCCAGATAGGCGTAGGTCCCTTCCAGGGTATAGCGCTGCGGCCCTTCGCTG
>JBFIIN010000050.1:0-13475 GCA_041601225.1 Oceanococcus sp. | reverse complement strand
GCCCGCAGCCAGCCAGCAACAGGGCCAGGACAGTGCCGCCCGCAGCCCGGGCCGTTCGGTGAAGCGGTCGCAAATATCGGAAGTTCATTGGCAATGTGTCCGCCTGGGCGCGCGATGGATTTCGTGAGGCTGTCTGCTCGCGCGGGCCAGACGGTCACCAATTGGTTACCACACTTTGTAACCAAGTGGTGATATTCTTGTCAAACGACCATGAGCGTGAATGCGACCAAAAAACGGCAGGCCGTGAACCCGGCGGGTGATGGCCCGGCGACGCCCGGCGGGCGTGAACGGCTGATTGCCGCGGCCTTGCGGCTGGGCGTGCGCAACCGTTCTCTCGGTGCCCTGGGTCTGCGCGAACTGGCCCGCGAAGCCGGTCTGCACCACACGGCGTTCTACCGCCATTTTGAATCCATGGACGATCTGGCGCAGGCCTTGATCGAGCCGTTGACCAAGGAACTGCGCGCGGGCATGCGGCGCACCCGCAGTCGGGCGGCCGGCTCCGTGCGCGAGGTTGCAGAGCAGACCATGGGGCACTACTTCAGCTACGTACAGCGTTACCCGGGCGGCGTGATTTTCTTTACGCGCGAACTGCACGGCGCCATGCCCGTTCTGCGCGATGCCCTGCGCACGAGCCTCGATCTGATGGCGGAGGAACTCGCCGAAGACCTACGCGCCATGAAGCTGCCGCCGGCACTGGCAGATGACCAGACCGGTGCACTGGCCCAGCTTGCGCAACTGATCACCCACCACACCCTTTATGCGGCGCTGGAGTTCATCGAGTTGCCGGCGCGGCGCGCCGAAATTCGCGCGCGCACCACCCGATTTGTGGAGTGGCTCATCGAGGGGGCTGAAATTTCTGGTTCGGCTTGAGTCCGGGATAGCCTCGCGCCCGGCCGGACAACAATTGCGAAAACATCACTTGGGGAGACACAAGATGGCTGATAAATCACAGCGCGATTTCGATCTGATCGTTTATGGAGCGGCGAGCTTTGTCGGACGCCTGCTGACCCGTTACCTGGTGCAGCGCCACGGCACCGGTGGCGAATTGAAATGGGCTCTGGCGGGGCGCAATCAGGCCAAACTGGATGCGGTGGCCCGGGAGTTCGGCGCCGGCGAGCTGCCCACCTTCATTGCCGACGCAGCCGATCGGTCCGCGCTGGACAAGCTGGCGGCCAGCAGCCGAGTCGTGGTCAGTACTGTCGGGCCCTATGCGCTGTACGGCTCCGAGCTGGTCGCGGCCTGTGTGCAGGCCGGCACGGATTACTGTGATCTGACCGGGGAGCCGCAATGGATGCGCAAGATGATCGACGCGCATGGCGGAGCCGCCGCAAAAAGCGGGGCGCGCATCGTGCACAACTGCGGATTTGATTCGATTCCGTCCGATCTGGGCGTGTACTTCACCCAGCAGCAGGCGCAGGAGGAATTTGGTCAGCCCTGCGTGGAGATCAAGATGCGGGTGCGGGCCATGCGCGGTGGCGCCAGTGGCGGGACCGTGGCCAGCATGATCAACGTCATGGCGGAAATGAAGCAGGACCCGGGTTTACGCAAGCTGCTGCAAAATCCCTATTCGATCTGTCCGCCGGAGGCGCGGCAAGGGGTGCGTCAGGCCAATGTGGGAACCCCCGTGTACGACAAGGTCGCGGGCGCCTGGCTGGCGCCCTTCGTGATGGCTGGAATAAACACCAAGGTCGTGCATCGCAGCCACGCCCTGCTGGGTCATCCCTGGGGCGTGGATTTTCGCTACGACGAGGCCATGATGATGGGCAACAAACTTGGCGGCGCGCTGCGGGCCGGTGGCCTGACCGCTGGTCTGGGCGGTTTTCTGGCCCTGGCGGCCATCGGACCCACCCGCACGCTGATGGCCAAATATGTGTTGCCCAAGCCAGGCGAGGGTCCCACCCCGGAGGAACAGGAGAATGGTTTCTTCGATCTGCGATTCTTTGGCCGTACGGCGGCCGGCCAGAACCTGGTGACCAAGGTTACGGGGGATCGTGACCCCGGATACGGATCAACGGCCAAGATGCTGGGCGAGGCGGCGGTCTGCCTGGCTAAGGATGTGGGGCGGACCGGCGCCGATGGCGGGTTCTGGACGCCGAGCACCGCCATGAATGGGGTTTTGCTGGAGCGGCTGATCGCGCATGCGGGTCTGGACTTCGAGCGTCTCAGTTGAGTCGCGCGGCCAGCGCTGCGCTGCTGCCGCGCAGCTCTAGCTGACCGGCTGCCAGCCCGCGCGCCAGAGCAGATACAGCAGCAACACGGCGCCGGGGTAAAGCAGCATCAGTCCCAACAGGTAGGTCCGTGGATAGCAGGCCGAGCCGGAATTGAGGTTCCGGCAGGCCGGCGCGAACAGGTAGCGGTCCACGATGAGCGCCAGGCTGATGCCGGCAACCACATCCAGGAAAAAATGATGCTTGACCGCCAGGGTGGAATAGCCGATGAGGCCGGCCCAGATCAGAGCGGGCAGGCCGACGCGGCGATCAACCCGGCATAGCAGCAATGACACCATGAAGGCATTGGCCAGATGCAGCGACGGAAACAGGTTGCGCGGCTGGTCCAGCGCATAGTTCAGGGTCACACCCCAGTGCAGGAATTGATGCTGCGGATCCGCCGGTGACGGCCGGTCGATTCCCACCGGCCAGACCAGAAAGATCACGAAACAACTGAGCTGAATCAGGCAGAACCCGAGCACCGCGCGCCGGAACAGCTGCGGTTCGCGGAGGTAAACCACCGGGATAAACATGTAGACGTAAATCGACGCGTAGACCAGTTCCCAGGCGGGCTGAAAGCCGACCCAGCGGTCTACGAACGTGCTGAGATCACGCGCCGGCCAGGCCGCGGTGATCCGGTTTATGAGGAAGTAGGGGGCGAATACGCTGATGGCGATGGTCACCAGGATGCGTCGCTCATGACGCATGACGGGACGTTGGAGCAAAGCCTCGACCATCACCCGCTCAAGCGCTGGCCAGGGTCTGCGGCCTAGAGGCCATGCATCTTTCGCGATGACCAGTGGATATGTCTGATCAGCCAGCCGGTAGGGGTCGGTGTCAGCACGACCGTTCCCAGGCTGGTCAGATCGACCAGCTTGCCGCCGAATTCACCCTGAATCCGGGATTCGGTTGCGACCACGGCCAGATCGTCCGTGGCGATCAGCTGACGGTTGATGAGTTTGCGGCTGGTGGTCGACGCAAAGCTCATGTCGGCGCCCAGGTGAGATGACGCATAGGCTTCGCGGTCGGCCTCGACGTAGCCGGACTCGAAAATCAAAGCCGCGGGATCCAGTTTGTTCAGGGCGGCGTCTGCGTCGCCCGCGAGCAGCGCCCGATGAAAGGCGTCCACGACTTCCGCGGGCGTGTCTCGCTCGGTCGCGAATGTAGGTATCGCATTGCCCAGCAATACCGCGAACACAATGCCAGACCAATGTCGGTTCATGGCGGTCATCCAGTAGTTTGAACCGGCATTCTAATGGACTGAAGGTGACGCGGGGCCGACGCGGCAGAGCCTGGCCAATCGGCGTGTACGCCGTCGGCGGCTTACACTTGCGGGCGTGAGCCTTTCCCTGCCGATGCTGATCTTGCTGAGCGTGATCGCCTGGGTCGCGGCTGTCATCTCCGGCGTGGCGGGTATCGGCGGCGGCACGATCCTGATCGCGGCTCTCTATGCGGTGGGGATGAGCCCGACGCTGGCCGTGCCATTGCACGCGGCGGTGCAGCTGCTGGCTAATTTTTCCCGCACGCTGGCCTATGCACGCCATGTCGACCGGGCGGCAGCGATCTGGTTTTTCGTCAGTTGCGCACCGCTGCCGTTTCTCACTGCCCGCTGGGTGGCCCAGGCCGACGTTAATGTCATCCGCATCGTGCTGGCGATATTCATCGTGCTGGCCTTGCTGCCGCAGCCGCACAGGGCCTTGCGTGCCCCGCTCTGGCTGAGAATGCTGCTGGCCGGAGCACTCAATGGCAGCGTGGGCATGGTGGTCGGCGCCACTGGGATCGTGATCGCCCCGTTCTTCCTGCACCGCGACTGGAGCAAGGAAACTACGGTCGGTACCCTGGCGTTGTGCCAGACGCTTGGGCATGGCCTCAAGATCCTGGCGTTTGCCAGTATCGGCTACGCTGCCTTCATGCGTCTGGATCTGCTGCTTCCCCTGGGTGGTGCGGTGGTGCTGGGCAGCTTCGCAGGGCGCGGCCTGATGCGCAGTGTGTCGCCGCGATTGTTCATCGTGTTGTTCCGCAGCCTCATGGTCGTGCTCGCCGTGCGGCTGGCATATTCGGGACTGACGGGATTGTGAGGGCCGCTAGACTTGGCCTGCCGTCTGCGTCAGGGGGGTGACCAGAGATTCGTCATCATTGTGGGCGCTGTTGAGCGCACGGGACACCGGATAGAACTCCCAGTCGGCGCCCGCATGCGGGGCGATCAGCGCTTTCGCGGTCGCGGGTTCGGCGGCGAGCCAGAGCTCGTCATTGGCGGCGTCGATGACCAGGGGCATGCGCTGATGCAGTGCCTGCAATGCCGGGTTCGCCGCGGTGGTGATCACGGCGAAGCTCTCAAGAACCTGGTCAGCCTCTTGCCAGCGGTCCCACACCCCACCCAGATAGCTCACCCGTTCCGCCGTGCTGTGAACCAGATAGGGCTGACGTGCGGCTCGGGCTCCGCGCCATTCGTACCAGCCGGTAACCGGAATCAGGCAACGCTGGCTGCGCCGCCAGGCGGTTCGAAAGGCGGGCTTCTGATCGATGCTCTCGCCAACCGCGTTGATCGTGTTGTAGCTCGGCTTGGGTGTCTTGGACCAGGCCGGAACGAAGCGCCATTGCATCACATACAGATCGGGGCCATCGGTTCCCTGGCGCAGCACCGGAAAGTTCTGGGTCGGGGCCACATTGAAGCGCCCCAGAAACAGGTCTTCGTAGGCGTACTTGGCGCCGACGCTGCGCGCAAACCGGGCCTGCTCGCGTGCCAGTTGTTCCGCGCGCTGGCTGCGTGAGCGGTAACGTTCGCTGAGTAATCTGCCGCACATGCGTCCAGTAAAGCGGCGTCGGCGGAAAATGTCATGCAAAATTGCGCGCTGATGACTTCCAGGGGTCCGGGAATTGAACGGCAAGGCTTTGTTCGCGGAAGGTTTGGGCACCTTTGCGCTGGTTCTGATCGGCACCGGTGCGATCGTTGTGGATTCCGCGGCCGGCGTCATCGGGCATGGTGGTATTGCGCTGAGTTTCGGCTTGGTGGTGATGGTGATGATCTATGCCGTGGGCGAGATCTCCGGCGCGCACTTCAATCCGGCTGTCAGCTTGGCGTTCTGGATTGCCGGGCGCCTGCCTTTCACTGACGTGCTGCCCTACGTCGCGGCGCAATGCGCGGGAGCTGTGCTGGGCAGCGTGGCGGTGAAGTTCGTGCTGGGTGGCGGCGGCGCCCTCGGCGCCACGGTCGCCTCGGTGCCGCTGGTTCAGGCCTTTGGCGTCGAAGTCCTGCTGACCTTTCTGTTGATGTTCGTGATTCTCAATGTGTCCACGGGCGCCAAGGAGAAGGGAATTACCGCCGGCCTGGCCATCGGGGCCACCGTCGCCATGGGCGCCATGGTGGGTGGTCCCCTGACCGGCGCATCCATGAACCCGGCCCGGTCGCTGGGGCCGGCGCTGATCGCGGGAGAAACCGGTGGGTTGTGGCTGTATATTCTGGCGCCGGTGCTCGGGGCTGCGCTGGCCGTCATGGCCTGCCGCTGCGTGCAGGCGCCCGGTTGCTGCGCGCGATCGGAGCCCGCCGCATGAGGGTGCGCCGGCGCGTTCTGTTTGTGTGCGTGGAAAATGCCTGCCGGAGCCAGATGGCAGAGGGTTTTGCGCGCCGTTTCGCGCCAGCCGGCGTCGAGGTGTACAGCTCGGGTTCGCGGCCCTCAGGGCAGGTGAATCCGCGGGCCCGGCAGTTCATGGCGGAAATCGGGGTCGATCTGGCTGCCCACCAGTCCAAGGCCCTGGCCGAACTGCCCGTCGAGAACTTTGACGTGGTCATCACCATGGGCTGTGGCGATCGGTGCCCGGTGATCCCTGCGCTCGAGCGCGCCGACTGGCCGCTGCCCGATCCCAAACACCTGGCGGATGACGAATTTCGTGCTGTGCGCGACGAGATTCAGGCGCGGGTGCGCGCGCTTATGCAGCGTCTGGCGGAGCCTTCGGCAGGCTGAACCAGAAGCGCGACCCTTCGCCTGGAATCGACTCCACCCCGATCGTGCCGCCATGGCGTTGCACAATGCGCTGGCAGGTCGCCAGACCAATTCCGGAGCCTTCGATTTCGTCGCGCGAATGCAGGCGGCTGAACATGTCGAATATCTTCGCGCGATGTTCGGGGGCTATGCCCAGACCGTTGTCGCTGACCTCGAAGCGCCAGACCTCGCCCTCGCTCCGGGCGCTGATCCGCACCACGGGGGGGCGCTCGCTGCGATATTTGATGGCGTTGCCAATGAGATTCTGCAGCAGGCGCGCCATCTGTCCGGGATCTGCGATTACGGTGGGGAGTCGATCGCTGGCGATTTCCGCGCTGCTGTCGGCGATGGCCTGCGACAAGTTCTTGAGCGCGACATCCAGCGCCATGCCGAGATCGATCGGCTCGCGGATCGCGGACTGGGCGCGCGAGTACTCCAGCAGATTGTCGATAAGCTGGCGCATGCGACCGGTGGCTTCTATCGCGGTGCGGATGTATTCCACGCCATTTTCGTCCAGATCCTTGCCATAACGGCGATACAGCAGGCCCAGATAGTTGGCCACGATTCGCAGCGGCTCTTTCAGATCGTGCGAGGCCACAAATGCAAACTGCTCGAGTTCTTCATTGGGCGACGCGGGCTCTGCGGCGGCTGCGCGCAGGCGCGCGACTTCGGCTTCCAGTTCCGCAATTCGTTGTTCGGGTGTCGCCGCCATCCTTAAGCCTTATCTGTAACCGCGCGCCGCCACGCGAACAGGCGTAAGTTAGCAGATGCCGCCGTTGCTACAATCCTGTGGCGTGTTGACTTGACCCGGACCATGGCCCCCATCGAATACCTCGTACACCCGGTTTCGCCGCAGGCCCATCGCCTGCTGATTCAATGTCGTATCGCTGATCCACCGCCAGAGGGCGCCGTGTTTCGGCTGGCGGCATGGACTCCGGGAAGCTATCGCATCCGCGATTACGCGCGCAATGTGCTCGCGGTCAGCGCGCGGGTGGGCGCGGAACCGCTGGCGGTCACGCAACTCGACAAACAGAGCTGGCGCTGCGCGCCGACCGGCGAGCCGCTGAGCTTTAGCGTGGAACTTTACGCCCGTGAGGACTCGGTTCGCGGCGCATATCTGGATATCGACCGGGGTCTGTTCGATGGCGCCGGCGTGTATCCGCGTCCGGACGGCTACACGGAGCGGGCCTGTCGCATTGAGCTGCGCCCGCCCGAATTCGAGTCGGACTGGTCTGTGGCTACCGCCATGCAGCCGGAGACCGTCGATGCGCGCGGCTGGGGCTGGTATCGGGTTTCTGGTTACGCCGAACTCATAGATCAGCCAGTGGGGATGGGGCATTTCGAGCGCCTGGAGTTCGACGCCGCCGGCGTGCCGCATCAGATGGCCGTATTCGGGGCACAACACTTTGACGCACAGCGTTTGCGCAGCGATCTGAAAACCTTGTGCACCCGGCATATCGGCCAGATGCAGGCAGCTCCCCACGACCGCTACCTGTTCCTGCTGCGGGTCGGCGCGGGCGGCGATGGCGGTCTGGAACACTGCCATGCATCCACTTTGGCCATAGGACGCGACAGCTTGCCGCGCAACGGGTCCGCAGGCCGGAGTTATCGGCGGTTGTTGGGCTTGTGTAGCCACGAGTATTTCCATCTGTGGAATGTCAAACGGATTCGCCCCCTGCAGTTTGCCCAGTCGAATTTGCTCAGCGAGGCCTATTCGGAGGATTTATGGGCCTATGAGGGCGTGACCTCATATTTCGATGACTGGACGCTGCGCCAGGCCGGCCTGCTGAGCGTGGAGCAGTACCTGCAGGCTCTGGGCGAAAGTCTGACCCGGCTCATGGCCACGCCCGGTCGGTTGCGGCAATCGCTGGCCCAGGCGAGCCATGACGCCTGGATCCGTCTTTACCAGCCGTCCGAGCACACGCCGAATTCGACAGTCAGCTATTACCTGAAGGGGAGCCTGATTGCATTGGCGCTCGACCTGGGACTGCGTCGCCAGGGCGCCCCCGATCTGCTGGCGGTCATGCGCGACCTGTATCAACAATACGAGGCGGCCGCTGGAGCGGCCTTGCCGGAACGCGCTCTGGAAGCCACGGTGGTGCGGCTGGCCGGTGTGTCATGGCGCGCGTTCTTTGAGCGCTTTGTGCGCACGCCCGCTGAGCCGCAGTGGTCCGAGCTGCTCGCCGGCATGGGGCTGGAGCTGCATCTGCGTGCAGCTGCCGGTCTGGATGATTTGGGGGGCGAGGGTGCCAGAGATCGGCTGCGCTGTGATGCGGGTTTGCGCTTGCTGCCTGGGCGTTTGCAGATCGCCCATGTGCTGCCCGATGGTCCGGCCGAGCATGCGGGCCTGCAGCCGGGTGATGAACTGCTGGCGCTGGATGGACTGCGTTTGGATCGGGAGCTCCTGGAACGTGAGTTGCGTGAGCGCGATCCGGGCACGGACCTGGAGCTGCACCTGTTTCGGGATGATGTGTTGCGCGTCTTCAAGCTGCGCCTGGCGGCGGCGGCGCAGACGACCTGCGAGTTGCGTATGGCCGCCACGGTCGACGCGGCGACCGCCGCCCGGCGTGCGGTCTGGTTGGGTATCGAGGCATGACCAGGCCTGCTGCCGCTACACCCGGTCTTGATGCGGGTCGCCTGCATACCCTGGTCGATGTCTTCGAGCAGCGGGTGCGCGCAACGCCGTCGCGGGTGGCTTATCGGCAGTACCTGGAGGGCGTCGATCGCTGGCACGGTTTTACCTGGACTGACCTTTCGCAACGGGTTCGCTGCTGGAAAGTGGCCTATCTGCGCGAGGGCCTGCGCGCGGGAGATCGCATCGCGATCATGGCGGCCAACCGGCCGGACTGGGTTGCCGCGGACATGGCCGGTCTCAGTTTGGGACTGGTTACGGTCGCCTTGTTTGCCGGCGATACGCCCGGAAATGCGGCCCGCACCCTGCGCCACTCCGGTGCGAAGTTTTTGGTGGTGGAGCAGGCCCGGTGGTGGGACGAAATTTCGGCCACCGACGCACTGCCCGATTTGCAGCGGGTGGTTTCCCTCACCGCCGGAATGCCCCGCCGGGATGCCCGGGCGGTGGACATCTCGAACTGGCTGCCGATGCCCGAGGAAACCCTGGCCGCGGCCACGCATGCCAGGCCCGGGCCGGATGATCTGGCGGTGATCTGCTACACCTCGGGAACCACCGGGGATGCGAAGGGCGTGATGCTGACCCACCGCAATATTCTGTCGAATGTTTTTGCCAGCGCCCAGGTTGTTCCGCTGCTGGCCAGTGACGTGGTCTTGTCATTCCTGCCCCTGGCGCACATGTTCGAGCGCACGACCGGCTATTACCACGCGATTTTCAGCGGTACCGAGGTGGCCTTCACGCGCGGCATACCGCGCCTGCGCGAAGACTTTGCGGAGATCAGGCCCACGGCCATTATCTCCGTGCCGCGCGTTTTTGAACGTTTTTACTCACTGCTGATGCGCCGGCTCAGTCAAAGGCCGCTGTCTGTGCGCATGCTGTTTCGCTGGACGGTGGCTATGGGATGGCGGCGCTACCTGCGCAGTCAGGGGCGGGGTGGCGCATGGCGTCTGGATGAGATTTTCTGGCCGCTGCTGCGAAGCGTGATCGCCCGGCCCCTGATCGCGGTCCTGGGTGGCCGCATGCGGGTGGCAATCAGCGGTGGCGCGCCCCTGTCGGCGGAAGTAAGCAAGACCTTCATCGCCCTGGGTCTGCCCCTGTTGCAGGGCTACGGTTTGACCGAAGCGGGGCCAGTGGTGAGCACCAATACACTGGCGGACAACGATCCGGAAAGCGTGGGGTTGCCCATACCCGGAGTGGAAACCAAAACCGGGCGCGACGGTGAGCTGTTCGTGCGCGGTCCAGGAATCATGCAGGCCTATTGGGGTGACCCGGAGGCCACCGCCGCTGTGTTGAGCACTGACGGCTGGTTGGCCACCGGTGACCGGGTCAGCCGGCTCGATTCTCAGCGTTTGTACATCACGGGACGGATCAAGGAACTGATCGTCATGTCCAGTGGAGAAAAGGCCTCGCCCTCGCGCATTGAGCAGGAATTGCTGGCAGATCCCCTGGTCGAACAGGTCATGGTGGCGGGCGAGGCGCGACCGTATCTGGTCGCGCTTGTCGTGCCGAATCGCGAGGTGCTGACCGAGGTATGTGAAAGTCTGGGGATCTCTGATGACGGCGCTGCCCTGGAGCAGGAGTATCTGCGCCGTTTCGGAGAGCGTCTGGCCAGCTTGCCGAAATTTGCCCAGATTCGTCGCGTGGGATTGGTCGCCGATCCCTGGACCGTGGAAAACGGTATGGCCACACCGACCTTCAAGCTTCGGCGGCGGCGTATTTTGCAGGTCGCGAGCAATGTCCTGGAGCCGCTCTATGCGGGTCATTTCCAACCGCCGACCGCTGCGGCTGGCTACCATGTGGATCTCGGATGACCGCACAGGCCTGGATCATCGTGGTTGTGGCCTTCGGCCTGGGCTCGATCCTGGGCGCGCAATTGATGGGTCGTCTGCGCGGCCTCGACCTGCGCAGCACTGGCAGCGGCAATCTGGGCGCGACCAATGCCTTGCGCGCCGGAGGCCGCAAGCTCGGCCTGGCCGTTCTGGTCATCGATATTTGCAAGGGATTTACTGCGGCCTGGGCGCTCCCGCAGCTGTCGCCTGAGGTGCTGAACCTGTCCTGGTGGTGCGGCGGCGCCGCGGTTGTCGGGCATGTTTATTCGCCATTCGCAAAATTTCACGGCGGCAAGGGCGCCGCCACCCTGGTTGGCGTGTATCTGGCCCTGTTGCCTGTGGGCCTGGTTCTGGCGGTACCGGGGTTCGCGGCGGTGCTGATGCTGACAGGCTATGTGAGTTTGTCGGTCATGTGCGGCGGTTTGCTGGTGGCATTCTATGTGGCCTGCATGCATCCCTCCGGTCTGCTATCAGCCCCTGGTGCATTTGCGGCTGCCCTGTTTCTGTTTCTACTCTGGACCCATCGCGCGAATCTGCTGCGTTTGGCCAATGGCAGCGAAAGCCGGTTCGAAAAAGCCATGTTGTTGCGCCGTTGATGGATGATCGGCAAATTCAATTGCTGCAACGCATGGCCAATGGCCAGTGGGTGTCTGGGAGCGGACTGGCACGCGAACTGGGCATGAGCCGTGCGGCGATCTGGAAGCGCTTGCAGATGCTGGAAGGTCTGGGTTTGCGCGTGCATGCCCTGCGTGGACGCGGTTATCGTCTGGCGCAGCCGCTGGAGTTGCTCAGCGAGCTTGCTTTCAGCCCGGACTTGAGTGATATGGCGGCGCGGCTTCCCCGCTTCCTGTTGATGTCGACGGAATCGACCAATCAGTTTCTGCTGGATCGCGAAGATCCCCAGGGCATTTGCCTGGCGGAGCACCAGACCGCGGGTCGGGGCCGTCGCGGACGCGCCTGGCATTCGCCGTTTGGCCGCAACATCTATCTGTCTATTGCCTGGACCTATGCCGGCTGGCCGCCCGAACTGCCGGCGCTGGGTTTGGCGATGGGCATCGCGGTGGCCAGTTCCCTGCGAGAGGCCGGCTTCGAGGTGGGTCTGAAATGGCCGAATGACCTGTATCTGGGCGGTGGCAAGTTGGGCGGTATGCTCATCGAGCAGAAGGGCGAGGCCACGGGCGCCTGCCGGCTGGTTGCCGGATTGGGCTTGAACTGGGCCATGCCGGATGACGTGGAACTGGACCAGCGCTGGGCCTCGTTGAAGGCGGCGCCGGGTCGACTGCCCGCACGCAATGCGGTCGCGGCGCGCCTGATCAACGCCATGGTCACAACGCTGGCCGAGCTGGAATCTTGTGGTCTCGCAGCACGCCTTGCGCAATTCGATGCGCTCCACGTATTTCATGGCTTGCCCGTGCAGGTAAGCGACGGGCAGACCCGGCATCAGGGTGTGGCGCAAGGCATCGACGAATTTGGACGTCTGTGTCTGCAGACCGAGACGGGCGAAATGCGTTTGGCGGTGGGTGACCTGAGCTTGCGGGGCGCCTGACCATGGAGCTGTTCATTGATGCCGGCAACAGCCGGCTCAAATGGTGCTGGTGGACCGGCAGCGAACTGCAGCCGGGCGGTGCTGCCGAACACGCGGGCCATCTGCCGAAATCGGTTCTGGCCCGCTGGCGTGAGCAGCCGGCGCACGGGGCCCGGGTGTCTTGCGTGGCCAAGCCCGCGGTGGGTCGCGCCCTGCAGGATGAACTGGGCGCTGAATTTGCCGGGTCGCGACTGGATTGGCTGCGCACGCCGGCCATGGGTCTGGGCCTTACGAACAGTTACGCCGTCGCGCATAAAATGGGTATTGACCGCTGGCTGGCGCTGGCCGGGGCGCATGCCCGCGGTCTTGGAGCCAGCTGCGTCGTTGATATTGGGACGGCCATTACCGTCGATATTGCCGATGCCCAGGGCCACCATCAGGGTGGCATCATTGCGCCGGGCCCGCGGGTGCTGGCCAGCGCCCTGCGTCAGGCCACGGCCCTGCCGGAAGCAGGTGCGGACTGGCCCGATGAGCTCGGGCTGGCCCAGGACACGGAGGACGCCTTGCTGGCCGGCGCTCTTCACGCAGCCTGCGGGGTCGTTGAGCGGATCTGGAAAATTGCCGAAAGCCGCCATGGCTGTTCATCGATCTGGCTCACCGGTGGTGGTGCGCCGGGTTTGCGGCCCTATCTGGAAATGCCCATCGTGGATGCCCCGGATCTGCTCTTCGAAGGTCTGGTCGTGCGCTCCGCAGAAGCGCCATTCCCTTTGCTGTCCTGATAGAATCGCCGCCGCTGAAACAGCCGTGCCGGCTTAGCACAGTTGGTAGTGCACCTGATTTGTAATCAGGGGGTCGGGGGTTCGAATCCCTCAGCCGGCACCACATTTTTTCCTGCCCCCTGCGATTGCGGTGGAATGGGTCGGGGGTGGACTCGGGCCATCCCTGGCCCTCGGCGCTGCGCGCCGGCCTTGCGGCCGCCCAAATCGGCAATCCTGCCGATTTGTCGAATCCCTCATCCGCTGTCGCTCAGTTCGTCGAGCTGCCGGCGGTCGCATTGCTTGCGGGGTAACTCTCCGCGGCCTGGCGAATCATCCATTCGCGGTACACGCGCTTGGCCTCGCGGCGGAACTCACGGCATTCGTCGTCGTTGAAAGCCTCCGGATCCGCCTGGCAACCGTCCTGGCGGCATTCGGCCCGCTCGAGTTCATCGTCGAACGCGTCGCAACTGGCCAGGTATCCGTTGCGCCGCGCGGCCAGTCCCGCCTGCCGGCTGGCCTCCCGCTCTTGCCGACGGGCCCTGTCGCG
>JBFIIN010000049.1:0-13540 GCA_041601225.1 Oceanococcus sp. | reverse complement strand
ATGGAGCAGCGGATGGTGGGATGGTTGCAGTGAATCAGAGCGCCGCCGATCTGCAAATTGCGGCCCCGCCATTCATTTTCGATCATGCCCTGCAGCTCGGGATCGGTTTCAATCACGAAATTGGGCCGGTAGCGCCGGGCGCAGAAATCCCCTTCCGGATAGTGTCGGCTCATGGTGTTCAAGGCCGCCGTGGTCAGGAAATGCAGCGGGTAAACATCATAGAGCTTGCCCGGTGGCGTGGCGTAGCGTGCCAGTGTGGTCAGCAAGCCCAGGGAAAACGAGGAGAAATCGGGATCGGGATCATCCGGCTTCATGCCCAGCGCGTAGCGAAGCTCTGCCGGCGACATGGGTTTGGCCAGCTGGTAAGCCGCCTTGTCTCCGGGCAGCGGGCGGCTGATGAGCGCGACCCGCCGACCCAGATGCATGGACAATATGGCCGAAGCGTAGGGATCATCCGACCGCAGCGTGCGCCCGTCGGGCAGCAGGATTTCAACCTGATTGGCCACCGGCTCGCCGAAAACAGCTGCGGTCGCACCGACATACCGGGCCGTCAGCATCATCAGGCCGGGAATCTTCCGGCCGCCGACGATCTCGCCCGTGAGTTCGTCGCGTACCGCCCAGCAACGATCATCGGCAACCCCCTGGAGCACGATATCGACCGAGGGCACCGGTTCGCCGCCCAGCGACTTCACCGGGTAACGCCAGATTTCCTTGATGGTGCCGATTTGCATGGAACGTCCTGTGGAATTCTTGTCCAGGCGGCGCCGGGTCCGGGCCAGCCTGCGCCCTATGCGGAAGCCAGCAGGGCCTCAACCGCCTTCATACTGCCCGGCTGTTTAGCCAGTTCTTTCCGCGCGAAGGCTTCGATGGCCTTTTCGTGGGCATACACGTAGGCAAAGAAGTCCTGGTGGATGCCGTCAGCATGCGTCTTCAGGCGCAGGAACTTCTCCTGAAAGGGCGCGGTGCCATCACCGAGCAACTTCATGGCCAGCCGCCAGGGCAACAGGCCGAGAACAGCGCCTTCAAGGCGGCCCTTCAGGTGCCAGAAGCGGGGCTCGACCAGGGCCTGATTGGACGCCTGCATGTAGGCCCGATAGCACTCCAGAGTCCTTTCTTCCAGGGCCTTCAGGGCCAGCCACTTTTCCTTGCGCCCGGCGTTGGCGGTCAGCCGCGCGGCGGTGTCGAACAGCGCGATGCCAAAGACTTCCGACTCGTGAATACGCTGCAAATCAGCTTTATGCTGCGGATAATTCATCGCTTTCAACCTGTGGGATGGTGTGGGGCCCGGACCGGCGAGCCTGCTTTTCAATATCACTCACCGCATGCTGCAGAGCGGCGAAATAGGCATCGGTATCTTCCATGAACGGCATGTGACCCACGTTGCGGAAGACCACAGATTTTGCGTGTTGAACCGTGCTCGCCAATACCAGCGACTGCTTGGCGGGTACCACGGGGTCATGGGTGCCGGCAAACAGGTAGCAGGGTACCCGGATGCGGTGCAGCTGCTCCGCGATCTCCAGTCGACCAATGCCGCTGAACAGCGGGAACAATGCCGCCGGATCCTGCTGGCGGGTGTTCTGGCCAATGTTGTCGAGCATGCTTTGGCTCAAGGCGCTGGCCCGATAGGCCGCCCGGTCGTGGGCCAGCAGACTGGCGAACGCCCGCTGAATCAGCGCACTGCGGGCCGCCAGCGCGATGTTTGAAGCGAACAAGGGCCTGGCCCAACGCCCCAGCCCGGCGAGCTTGACCAGCAGGCCTTCCACGCCGCCCCAGCGCCCGCTGTGGAAACCCGCCACGCTGACGATGCCAAGCACATTGGGCGCCTGATGAATCGCCAGGTTCAGCGCGCTGAAGCCACCGGTGGAATGCCCGACAATGATGGCCTTCCGGTCGCCCAGCAGCTGCTTCAATGCCCCGTTCATCACCTCGAAGAACCATTGATCGTCGACCTGCTCCGGGGCGAAATCGGCAGGCACCGTGGAAGGGTGATGCGCGGGCAGGCTCAGGGAATACCAGGCCCTGTCCTGCTTGAAACCGGCAGGCACGCAATCCAGCCAGAAGTTGAGCGAAGCCAGGACGCCGTGGATAAACACGATGCAGGGCTGATCCTGGCGGGCCAGATGCTCATTGACCGCCAGATAGGCCAGGCGATGACCCACGGACTCGACGAAACCTTGTTTGACTTGCATGCCTCAACTCCGATCAGCAGATTCCCAGGGCCCAGACGAGGATGACTAGGCCTGCATCTGGGAAAGGATTTGAACTGGCCGCAGTGTAGGCCGCCACTCACCCCACGTATTGCATGAAAGAGCTAGCTGTGATCTCTCCGTAGGTTGTTCATCCGCTCCCAGGCGCGTTTGGCATCCATATAGGTGAGGCCGAAAGAATCGGAGAACTCCCGGCTCATGTGAGCCAGATCGCTGAAACCGGCCATCATCGCGGCCTCCATCGGATTCTTTCCATCCAGCAGCGCATCCATGGCGCCCCGGAGCTTGAACCACTTCTTGTAGCTCCTTAATGGCACGCCGGTACGTTCCACGAACCAGTGGGAAAAACGCGTCGGCGACAGATGAGCAATGCTGGCCAAAGCCTCCCTGTCGATGTCCCCGCCCTGGCCCAGCTGCGACTGAATCGCCTGGATGACCTTCTGGAACCTGGGCTCCGCAGAAGCCGTCATGTCCAGCGTGCCGATTGACTCTGAACCCAGCAGCGCATCGAGATCCGTGGATGCGCTTATTGCAGCCAGTTCGGGCGGAAGATCCTCCAGGGACAACGAGCGCCAGTCAGCTTCAGTCCGCTCGTGCAGGGTCTTGAGCGGGGATTGGGCCAGAGGATCGAAGTAGATCGAACAAACGAAACCGGACATCAGCCGATGTGGCGTTTTCGACGGGAAATACGCCGCTTTCGCGCGGAACGGTCCCAGGGCCGTTTCACCCTGGATCTCATCATCCAAAGAGATGGTGAGCTGAGAAGCCCAATGACTGTGCAAGCGGTTGTCTCCCACATGGCCGCGGAATATCGCCGCGCTGTGCGAAAAAACGATGTCGCCCTTCCAGCCTTTATGTCCCGCCACCGCAGCCTCGGTCAGTTTTCAAGAGCCAGGCCCAAGTCCAGCAGCTGTTGTCATGCCGCATGCTGTTGTGCCATCAAGAGTCCGCGCCGCGTCAAACGTCAGTTGCGCAGCCTTGCCGGACCGCAACACGCCCTCAACCGGGCAGCTTGAAAACAAGGTTACCACCCGCATTTGCGCGGTGCCTCACGAATCTGCAGCGTCACCAGTCCATAGCCCTAAGCAAGCAGCGAGGCACCCAACCCTGCCCAAAAACTGGAGCCTCCTTGCATGCACAAGGTGGTTCTACAGACGTGCAGCCATGGCTTCCTGATTGGGCGAGTGGCCAGACTTGCGGCTGTACTCGCGACTGAACTGGTTGAGGCTCTCGTAGCCGACCTCATAGGCGACAGACGAAACCGACAGCTCTCCGCTGCGGAGCAGGCGCTGAGCCTTGATCAGGCGGATGCTCTTCTGATACTCGCCGGGGTGTCGTCCGCATGATCCGCTTAAATTGCTGGCAGTGAATCAGCCAGGTGAGCAATCAAACGGCATTGGACCCTGGTCAATTTTCATTGCGCAGAGGTGGTCAATTTTCGGCGCGCGACAACGATGACGTGGGCCCAGCGCCTGAAGCGCGTCTTACTCCGGACATCCTGTCCTTCGCCCTTCGGGCCAGCCTTCGGCTGTTCCAATTCGCTCCAGGCGGATTGGTCGGTATTGACGTGCAGACCTGCGAGGCCTGAGGCGGCGGCGCGCAGTTCATCGCGGCCGTCGAAGATCCGGCGGCCATCTGGAAGATTTCTGACCGCCTGGATGCCCAGGGTGCCATGCCGCAGGCCCACCACCGGCCGGCGGAGCGCGCCCCGCCGATGCCGCAGAGGGTTCCGACGCTGCAGTGAGAGACTATCAAGCCCGTTGCCCATCAGGGCGGCAGGATTGAGTTCGGGCCCAAGTCGGGCTAGGGCGCTCAGCGAGCTTTCAGACTGCGATTCGGCGCGTGGCGCGGCTGATCAGGCCCGCACAATCAAGAGACTCGGGCTCATCGCGGGCCGACGAGCTTCAACGAACTACGATCAACCCCGTGAACAAGGGCGGTTGTGCTTCCTATACCCCGCCCAGGCCGGTTTCATCGAAGACACCATCGTCCCTCCCCGGACCCTAAAAGGCGTTCTCCCACATGGTCGGAAGATCCTTGTCATGGAGATGGACGCGACCATCCGGCTCGACGAAGTAATACCGGTTGTCGATCTCGCCCCCATCGGCGATCAGCATGGATCCACCGATCCAGCAGGCATGGCGGCTCGTGATACGGACCAGCAGATCCACCGCTTCATTGTCTGGCGGCAAGACCGCATCGTGCGCCCGCTGATCAAATGCGATACGCGAGGTGAAGAACTCCGGGAATGCGATGACTTCCGCCCCCTTTTTCAAGGCCTGCCTGCTAAGGCGCTCGAGCTTGTCCAGATTTGCCGCCACGTCGCCGCTTTCAGCTTCCAGCTGAACTGCCGCCATCGGTCTTGCAGCGTGTGTTTCCTCCGCAGCCAAGCGTCTCCTCGACAAAGCGCCCATCAAGACCCGAGCCGGGAAAACCGTCTATCCCGCAGTCCAGCAATGGTATGTTCCGCAACATGACATTGGAACAAATACTGGCCCTGCGAGAACTGGGCGACGACTGGTTTGAAGGCGTCGGCCCGGAATACCCCTGGGGCGGGCTGTACGGCGGACAACTGATTGCCCAGGCTTTGATGGCCGCCGGGGCCACGGTGGATCCCGGACGCAACGTGCATTCGCTGCATGCCCATTTCATCCGCCGCGGCGATAACGGCAAGCCGGTCCGCTATCGCGTCGAGCGCGAACGAGATGGCGGAAGCTTCTCCACCCGTCTGGTCCATGCTTATCAGGGACAGCGCCGACTGCTTGCGTCGACGATCTCGTTCACCACCGCCACTGGCGGCTGCTCGAGCAGGCTCGCTCTCGATCGCTATCCCCCGGCGGAGGAACTGACTTCGACCTGCCAGTGGTTCAGCCAGTTCGAGCGGCGCGGCCTGCCCGACGCCACGCACGGACGCCTCAGTTCTGCGGCCTGGTGCCGGGTTCTGGACAGCATCCCGGATACACCGCTGAGCAATGCGGCCGCGCTCGCATACATCTCGGACGATCTACCGACCGAAGCCGTCATGCTCTCGGACCCGGAACCTCCGCAGTCCATCGGCGAGTACTTCAGCGCCAGCCTGGATTACAGCATCTGGTTTCATGACAATCCGGATCCCAGCCATTGGATGCTGATGGAATTTCAGTGCGAGGCGAGAAGCAGCGACCGGGGTTTGGCCCGGGGCCTGGCAATTGACGCGAGCGGCCGGCGACTGGCCAGTGTGTCTCAGGAGGTGCTGCTGCGCAGCCCCAGATCCTGATGACTTGGTCAGGCCACGCCGCGGCTTGAACAGGCCCCTGACGATTCGGATTTCGATGCGATCGTTGCTCTTGCGGATGGAAAACGATCGGCCAAATCGTCCTTTCGCGCCCCCGGGTGTCACACAGTTGCTTACGGCGCACTCTCTGGAATGCGAACTTCGATTCGACGGCTGAAACAGGTCGGACGCTTCCGTTCAGCAGTTGCTCCACTACCTGCAAATGTTTTCTCCACAGATTCTGTGGATAAGGACGTGGGAAAGACGCCACAACCCGCCCGACAATCGCTTCTCTCCGATGTTGGTCATTATCTAGCCACAGTGTGACTTGCACCGAACTGATCGTCATTCGTCAGCGGTTAACAGCTGGTACTGCTCGGCATCACGGTGCACGAAAGGAGCATGAGTCAGTGGCCCAGGCGGCACGGGCTTTCCGAGATGCGGCTTGCGTCGGATATATAGTCCAGCAGGACCAGTCAGCACGCGGCTTCGCTCCATTACAATGCCCGCGCAATCTGAGCGGCGACCCATTCGCTGTATACCGCTGGCCTCAACAACCTCTGACCGAATCGTAACCATGTCCGCCCCTGACACCGACCAACACCCCGCCCGGCCATTCGGCCAGCTCAACAATCCGATCGGCTGGTATCGCCACTACTGTCTCGCGCTGATATTCATTGTGCTGGTGATCGCCTATGTTGACCGCGGCATTTTTGGCGTGGTGCTGGAACCCATCAAGGCGGAATTCGGGTTAACGGACTTGCAGCTGGGTTTGCTCACCGGCCCAGCCTTCGCGCTGTTTTACGCGCTAATGGGGATTCCATTAGCGCGATGGGCGGACATGGGCAATCGACGTATCGTGATCGCCCTGTGTATGGCCATCTGGTCGGCCATGACCGCGCTCGGTGGTACGGCGCAGAATTTCATGACCCTGTTCCTGACCCGGGTGGGTGTGGGCATCGGAGAGGCTGGCGCAATGCCACCTACGCATTCCCTGGCGTCTGGCTATTACCCACCACGGCATCATGGCAAGGTCGCCAGTCTGCTGTCATTCGCGGCCCTGCTGGGCAGTTTCGCGGGCGTCATCATCGGGGGCATCATTCTGGCGGCGACCGACTGGCGCACCACGCTGATGGCCATCGGTCTGCCCGGCCTGGCCTTGGCCGTGCTGTCTTTCTTCACCTTGCGTGAGCCGCGCCAGCTGACTCGCGTGCCTGCGCCATCCGAAATCTTCGACGCCGATTCGCGTCGCATTGTCACTCACCTGTTCAAGACCAAAACCTACTTTCAACTGGTGTTGGCGTTCGCGGTCATCTCCTTTTTCACGCTGGGCATGCCTGCGTTTCTGATTCCATTCTTCCAACGCAGTTTCGAGCTGGATGTGGAAATGGCCACCCGTTATTACGGAGTCACGGCTCTGCTCTCCACCGTGGTGGGCACCATTCTGGCCGGCGCCGTTGTGGATCGGTTGGCCAAACGCGACGTTGGCTGGAAACTGCGTTTGCCCGGCATGCTTTGCCTGGTCGCTGCCCCGCTCATGGCCGTCGGCTTGCTGGCGGAAGCGGAAAAAACCTGCCTGCTGTTTTATGGCCTCGCCAACACCCTCGTGTTTATGGCCTTGCCCGCCTTGTATTCTGCGGTCTACGGCGTCTCACTGGAGAGCGAGCGCGCCATGGCACTGGCAATGCTCGGCCTGATCACAAATCTGATTGGTCTGGGTCTGGGCCCGGTAGTCATCGGCGGACTAAGCGACCTGCTCAATCCCCGTTTCGGGGGGGATTCCCTGCGCTACGCACTCGCCGCGTCGGTGATTTTTCTCGGCTGGGCTTCGGTGCACATGTTGCTAGGCTCAAGAACATTGGCGGAGGATTTCGTTTCCACGAATTCGACCGATGCCGAGGAACGCGCTTAGCGCGCCCTCGCGACAGCGACGCACAAAGCGCTTCCGCCCCGCGAAGAACGGTGGGTAGCCGCGGCACGGCTCAGCGGCCACGCCTGTGGGCAGCCATCAGACAATCCTCAGCATGAGAAGCCATACCATCGCCATAGCCCTGCGTCCGCTTTGATGCCGACAAGACGTTCAGGTGCCTCACCAGTTCTCAGCCTTGGTCAGTGAACTGTTCTAGGACGGCATCAGCGCCGATTAGAGGAATAATGCGAATCAAAACCTGCTCAAGCACACCTTTTTCCGCTCGCGCGATGGTCTTGGCTTTACGTTCCGCCCAAGACAGCGTTTGAATCAAGCTGGCCGCGACCACTGAGGGTTGATCCAAGTTGTTCACTGGCACTTCGGTAGCCCCGCCACGAATACTGGTGCTGATCGGGCAGCAGATTAGCAAGCCGGTCTGCTGGTTGTACGCTTTGCATGTGCCTCATCCTTCGGGCGACCTGCGGTCGTGCAAATCGGCAATCCTGCCGAATGGTCGCTGCATGCAGGCGTTGCGGCCCGCGCAGACCAGCGTGACAAGCTGGAGCGACTGGCCCGATACATCAGCCCACCGGCCGTGTCCGAGAAACGGCGGTCACTCACAAACAACGGTCTGGTCCGCTACCAGCTGAAGACTCCGTATCGGGATGGAACGACCCGGCGGAGCGCGCGCCGCCGATGGCGCAGAGGGTTCCGACGCTGCAGTGACAGATTATCAAGCCAGCTGCCCGCCGGGGTGGCAGGCTTATGTTCGCGTCAAGTTCGGGATAACAGCGTTCCGCCGCCTTTCCGAAACGTGATCCGGCGCGAATCGAGCCAGCTGAGCGCTGATCAGGCTCGCAGAATCATGAGACAAGAACTCCTGGTGCACTACAAGGCTGCGACGAACGACGGTCGGCTACTTGAGCAAGGGCGGTTGTAGTTCCGGTACCCGCGCTGGCGGATGCTGAATCCGACACCCAGGATCTCACCGGCGCGGTGCTGCCCTTCGCGCCGCGCTGGACCGGCGCCGTGGTGCCGTCCTATTTCCGCGCCCTGGGGCCGGTGGGGATGAACTTAGCGGTGGACGTGCTCTACCGCGATGAGCGCTTCCTGGACCTGGATTACCGCTCGCTGCAGCCGGCCAGGATCGAGATCAATGCCCGGATCACGCTCTCCAGTCTGGCCGAGACCTGGGACCTGACCCTGGCCGTGCGCAACATCACGCGCGAGGTCGTCTGGCAGCAGATCCTCGATCAGCCGCTTGCCCCCGGCAACTTCGCCGCCTGGCGGCAGGACCGCGGCAGCTTCTTCTCGGCCAGCCTGGCGATGCGCTTCTAGGCAGGGCCGGTCTGCGCGGCCAGGATGCGGACCCGGTCGCCGCCGGGGCGGGCGGCGAGTGCACGGGTCTCGTCGATTTCCGCCGTTGCCCGACTGTATGCGTCGTCAAAGCCGGCCTGCTTCATCCGGTGGACCGCCTCGTCTGCGGAGGCGAAATGCACGTGCATGCGCCCCTTGACGAAGCGGCCGAGGATCTGGCGCATCAGGCCCGATGAGGCGCCACGGTAGTCCGGCTGCAGGTACAGGTCGGACAGGTAAAGGCCGCGGGGGAAGCGGCGCAGGAATCCGGCAATTCTCCGCCACATCCCGGCGGCCTGGTCCGGATCGAAGTAGGTCATCAGGCCTTCGGTGATGACGGCGGTGCCCAGGTCCGGGTCGAACTGTCCGGCGAGCGCCTCAAGTGATTCCGGTCCGGCATCGGCCAGCGCGTCGAGACCGTGAATGGACAGATTGCGCGGGCGTGTGCCGCCCAGCAGTTCGCTCTTGAGACGCGCCAGATGAGGCAGGTCGGTGTCGACATACCGCAGCCGGTCCGGATATCGGCGGGTGAAGCGCAGTCCGCGTGCCGACAGTCCGGAGGCAATTTCCACCACCTGGCCGATCCGCCCCGCGTCGACAGCCTCGGCGAGAAGGGCATCGATGCCGCGATGCCGCGCGAGCATCAGGGCGTCGAGCGATAGTCCGCCCAGGCGGCCGGCCAGCGCCAGCGGCGGCCGGAGCAGGTAGTGCAGGCGGCGGCCCTGCGGGCTGACCAGCGCCGGATCCGACAGGCCATTCCGATACCACAAGTAGCCGGCGGCGTGCGCGGTGGGGCTGATGCGGCGGGAGTCCGTCATTTGAGGGCGGCGCTCAATCGGGCTCGCCGATGATGGTCAGAAGCTCCACTCGACCGATTGCTCTGGCACGGTGCCTGAGCCCCTGGCGGACAGTGAAGGATTGGCCCGATGACAGCTCGATGGACTCCATCTCCAGGTCAACGCACAGCCTCCCACTCAGCACGATGAACATCTCATCGAAAGCGTGAACATGAAACTCGGCCTGGGTATCGACCATCAGGCGCGCATGCACGGTGCTGCCATTGACCAGGCCGATCTGCCGAGTCGTCCAGCCATCTGGGCTGGTCGTCAGATCGAAGATGCTCATGGGTGCGCGCTAATCTCCTGGTCGGCCCTCAGGTCCGGCGCGCGGATGCGAAACCGGAAAGGAGTCGCTTGGTTCGTCATCGCTGCGAGTATGATGAGATCGATAAAGCCATTCATCGTATTCCAACATGAGCAGGGGCTCTAACAGGCACTCTAACAGGCGGCTGTGCGCGGTCGTGTTCACGGACACCGTCGGGTATAGCGCATCATGCATGCTGACGAGGCGCGCGGTGCGCGCCTGCTCAATCTACAACGGGCGCTGGTGCGCGGTGTCGCCGCGGAATACGGGGGCGAGAGATCGACACGGCCGGCGACGGGTTTCTGCTGATATTCGATAGCGCGGTCGCCGCCGTGGAGGCAACACTTGAGGTTCAAGCCAAACTTGCCGCGCACAACAAGCGGCAGCCGCCGCTGGAAAGAGTCCAGCTGCGGGCAAGCGTACACCTTGGTGACGTCGAAGAGCGCGAGGATGAGGTCGTCAGCGATGGGGTCAATATCGCGGCGCGCCCGATGCCGCACTCTCCCGTGGGGGGAATTGCCATCTCGGCATCGGTGCTGGAATGGGTTCGTCAACGCATCAAGTTGTCGGCGCGGTCGATCGGCAAGCCATCGATCAAGAATATCGCGCGGCCCGTGGAGGTCTATCTGGTTGACCCGGTCCGCCCCGAAGTCGAAAGGCTCATCTCGGCGGGTCCAGATCTCGTTGGTCAACAAAAAACGATTTGCGTGCTGCCCTTCACCAATCTGTGCGGCGAGTTGCAAAAGGAGTACTTCTCCGACGGCATCTTTGAAGATGTCATCACCGATCTGTCGAAAATCTCCGCCCTGTCGGTGGTCTCACGCAGCAGTTCATTTTCGCTCAAGGGCCGGAACTGTGGCATGGCCGAGATCGCGCAAAAGTTCAATGTCGATTTCGTGCTTGCCGGCAGCGTTCGCGTGGCCAGCCGGCAGGTGCGGATCAATGCGCAGCTTGTTTATGTCAAGAGGGACAGCCATCTCTGGGCTGAGCGTTATGATCGGGACATCGGCGACATTTTTGCCGTGCAGGATGACATCGCGACATCTATCGTTGCAGCCCTGAAGGTTCAACTGCTCCCGGAAGAAAAACAAGCGATCGAAGTTCGCTCCACAAGCGATCCGCAGGCCTACAAGCTTTACCTCAAGGCGCGACATCTGCATATCAATGCGCCCCACTCGAAGATGCCAGAGGTCAAGATCCTGTGCGAACGCGCATTGGCACATGATCCGGACTACGCTGACGCGTGGGCATTGCTGGCGCTCGCACAGGTCACCTATTCGGGGGGCGGCGGCGATGATCTGGGGGGCTGGGAGGCCGTGCGGCGAGCCTTTCGCTCAATCCGGATATGGCCGACGCACAGGCTGCTCATGCAGCCCTGCTCAGCGGGGACGGCAGACTCGACGAGGCCGCCGCGGCGGCGGCTCGTGCGCTGGAACTCGATGGCGATTCCTTCTGCGCGAATCGAATTTCCGGAAGAGTGGCTTTTCTGCAGCGCGATTTTGCGCGTGCGGCAAAGCATTTCCTGGCGGCGGCTGATATCGTTGATGCCGATGTCGTTTGCTACCTGCTGGCGGCCCAGTGCCAGGAAGGCCTGGGCGATATCGACGGGATGCAGTCGACCGCAAGATTGGGGCTGGTGCAAGTCGAAAAGTGCATCGCCGAGGATGCGGGAAACACCAAGATGCTCAATGGCATTGTGCTGCTCGCCTTGCTCGGCGAGAAGGACCGTTGCCTGGAGTGGGCTGGCCGGGTCATGACTCTGGATCCCGACGGTGCGAACACCCACTACAACCTGACCTGTACCCTATTGCCTGTGCAGGAGGTCGACAGCGCATTGGATCACTTCGAACTGGCGTGTGGGCAGCTGACTCAGGCGATATTCGAATGGGCACAGAGCGACTCGGATCTGGATGTCATTCGGGGACATCCGCGTTTTCAGGCAGCCATGGCCGGCGTGAAGAAAATATTGGCCGGCGGGAACCAAAGTCGACAGGCCTGAGCAGGCGGGGTCGGCATTCGGTCACTGAATCTGCTCCGGTTCGCTCATGGTCCGCGGTCTCCAGATGTGCGGCCTTGCGGTTATTTCCTATCGTTGACGGCGCAAGCGGTGAATCCGATGGCGCCGGGCCAAACAGGAGCGGCACAAGGTCGCGCACGGCATCACCTCGGTCAGCATCCGCAAGGCGGTGATGGAGGTGATGCACGCCGGCTTCGAGGACGTTACCGACATGGTCGGCCCGCTCCAGGCCGCCGAGGACGCGGCCCGCTACGCGGCGATGCCGCCGGCCAAGCTGGCCCAGCTGCTCAGGAAGCTGGAGCAGGAGATGCTGGCCGCGGCCGAGAATCTGGAGTTCGAGCTGGGCGCGGCCAAGCGCGATGAGATCAGGCGGGTCAAGGAGCAGGCCTTGATTGCGGCGGCCTGAGCGGCTGCGTGGCGGCGCGCGCGCTGCGGCTACCGGCGCTCCCATGGCCCAGGCTGGCCTGGCCGCCGGGCTCAGTGCCTGGGGTGGCGCGCTTCATGCAGCATTTCGGTGAGCGCCAGAACCAGTGATCCCGGCGCGACCGGCTTGGTGATGAAGCGTTGAAATCCGGCCTGAACCGCGTGTTTGCCGGCACTGCTGAACTGGTGCGCGGAAAGCGCGATCGCCGGGGTCGGGGCTCGTCGCGTCAGCCGTTCGAGCGCGCGGATCTTGCGCATCATCGTGAAGCCGTCTTCATCGGGCATCTCGATATCGCTGATGATGGCATCGACGCCCCCGGCATCAAAGTCCGCCAGGGCCTCGGCCGAATTGCCGGCCGCGACCACCTGCGCGCCGTTCATCTCCAGGGCGCTCTGCAGGAGATCCCGTGAGTCCTCATGGTCCTCGACCAGCAGGATCGTCAGACCCAGCAGGTGCGGGGGCGGGGCGGCCATCAGCGCTTCGGCCGCCGTTGTCACGGCTTTGCCGGGGGCGAACGCAGGCAGGGGAATGCTGACGATAAAGCTCGAGCCCTTACCTGGGCCTTCGCTCTCGACCACGATGACGCCGCCGTGGAGTTCCACCAGGTGGCGGGCGATCGACAGCCCGATGCCCAGGCCACCCTGGCGGCGGGTGGTCGAGGTGCTGGCACGGTGAAAACGGTCGAAGACGTAGGGCAGCTCGTCGGCGCTCATGCCATCTCCGGTATCCCGCACGATGATCTCGGCGTGGGATAACTCGCGGCGCAACTCTACAGTAATGGTGCCGCCATCCGGGCTGTACTTGCAGGCATTCGAAATGAGATTGCCGATCACCTGCAGCAGGCGGGTGGGATCGCCGTTGACCGTGCATCCGATGGGCGGGGTGAGCGCGATAATGGTCTGCCCGCGCAGCACGGCGCCGGGCACGGCGCTGCTGACCGCCTGCTCGGTCAGCGGGGCCAGGTTCACGGCCTCCAGCTCCAGCGACATGCGCCCGCTGAGCGCGGCGGCCAGATCGACCAGATCCTCGGTGAGCTGCTGCTGCGCCCGGATGTTGCGGTCGATTACCGCGAAGGCATGCGCCCGGCGCTCCGCGTTCATCGGTGCATCGCGCAGCATCTCGACCCAGCCCTGGATGGCATGCAGCGGGGTGCGCAGTTCGTGTGACACCGAGGCCAGCAGGGCGTCCTTGGCCTTGTTGGCGGCATCGGCATCCTGGCGTGCGGCCTGTT
>JBFIIN010000048.1:0-13596 GCA_041601225.1 Oceanococcus sp. | reverse complement strand
GCGCCAGGTCGGCGCGGAGCTGTTCGGTCATGACGGCGTCGCCAGCGATCTGGAGATCGTGTCGCTGATGCTGGCGATGCTGCGTCTGTGTGGTATTGCGCGGCCGCACCTGGATCTTGGCCACATCGGGGTCTATCGCTCTCTTGCGCGCCGCATCGGCCTGGGCGGGGCTGACGAGGCATGCGTGTTCGAGTTGTTGCAGCACAAGGCCGATGCCGAGTTGCGGGGCTGGACGCAGGCGCAGGGTCTGGCTCCCGATTTGACCGGGGCGCTGCTGGCCCTGGCCGATTTGCATGGTGGTCCGGACGTGCTGGTGCGAGCGCGCCGCGCCCTGCTGCCGGTCGTGCCGGAAGCGGAGGCGCCACTGGTCGAGCTGGAAGCCCTGATCGCGCGCTTGCAGGCACGTGAAGCGCAGCTTTGCATTCACGTGGACCTGAGTGAACTGCAGGGCTACCGCTATCAAACCGGTGTGGTGTTCGCCGCGTTCGTCGCGGGACGCGGCAGGGAACTGGCCCGTGGTGGCCGATACAATGGTGTAGGCGCGGGCTTTGGCGCGGATCGACCGGCGACCGGATTTTCGACCGATCTCAATGAATTGCTGGGCGCGCCCGAAACATCCGCCCAGTGCCATTCCGTGGTCGCGGCCCCGGATGTGGATGATGCGGATTTGCACAACCAGATCGAGCGATTGCGCGCCGCCGGAACGCGCGTGATCGTGGCTCTGGACGGTGTGAGGAGTGATCAAGCGGCATTGATCAAAACGGATACGGGCTGGGTCGTCCAGCCGGCAATGGAGTAAGGCGTTTGGGTAAGCGAATCGTCGTCATCGGCAGCCAATGGGGTGACGAGGGCAAGGGCAAGCTGGTGGACTTGCTGACTGAGAAATGCACGGCGGTCGTGCGTTTCCAGGGCGGTCACAATGCCGGGCACACGCTGGTTATCGATGGCGAAAAGACGGTGCTGCATCTGATTCCGTCGGGAATCCTGCGGGATGGCGTGCGCTGTCTGATCGGCAACGGGGTGGTCCTGTCTCCCCAGGCTCTGCTCACGGAGATGGCGGGCCTGGAGGATAAAGGCGTACCGGTGCGTGAGCGGTTGCGGATCAGCCCGGCCTGCCCATTGATCCTGCCGTTTCATGTCAGCCTGGATCTGGCCCGCGAGAAGGCGCGCGGTGCGGCCAAGATCGGCACCACGGGCCGCGGCATAGGACCCGCTTACGAAGACAAGGTGGCCCGTCGCGCGGTACGCGTCGATGATCTGTTTCACCGCGAGCGCTTTGCGGCGAAGTTGGGCGAAGTCGTGGATTTCCACAATTTCGTGCTGCAGAATTACTATCAGACGGCCCCGGTGGATTTTCAGGCTATTCTCGATGAGTGCCTCGCCCAGGCCGAGGTTTTGCGGCCGCTGGTTGCGGACGTGACGGAGATTCTGCGACAGGTGCAGATGGATGGCGGTCACGTGCTGTTCGAAGGGGCTCAGGGCGCGCTGCTGGATGTGGACCATGGAACCTACCCCTACGTCACCTCAAGCAACACGACGGCCGGTGGCGCAGCTACAGGCACTGGCGTGGGGCCGCGTTATCTCGACGGTGTGATTGGGGTGGTCAAGGCCTATACCACGCGCGTGGGGTCCGGGCCGTTCCCGACTGAGCTGCTAGATGAGATGGGCGAGCATCTGGCGCGCCGTGGCGCGGAATTCGGCGCGACGACGGGTCGCCCCCGACGCTGTGGCTGGTTTGATGCCGTGGCGCTGCGTCGATCGGCATTTATCAACAGTTTCACGGGTCTGTGCATTACCAAGCTGGATGTTCTGGATGGTCTGGATAACATCCGCATGTGTGTGGGCTATCGGGTCGATGGCGAGTTGGTGGAGACCCTGCCCATCGGCGCCGAAGCGCTGGCCAACTGTGAGCCGGTTTACGAGTCCATGCCTGGTTGGCAGGACTCGACCGTGGGCGTGCGTGATTTCGACGCTTTGCCCGCCAATGCGCAAGCCTATCTGCGCCGGCTGGAGGACATCGTTGGGGTGCAGATTGATCTGGTGTCCACCGGCCCGGATCGCGCCGATACGATCGTGCTCAATGACCCGTTTGGCGCATAGCGCCGAACCCGGGAGGCGTGGTTGATCTAGTCTGTACGGGCCCCCGCATATGGCGGGGCGCAAAACCGGTTCTGGCCGCGTGGCAGCCCGGCCTGTGAAGCGGGGGCAGGTCTCAGCGATTTTCGCAACGTCAGCATCACCGCCCGGCCGGCGAACAACCGTCGCGCCGAGGCGGGCCGAATCTTGCATCTGCGCCCCATATGAATGTGGACGTAAAGCTGTGTCGGAACCAAGTTTACCGGGGTGATCCGATGGATGACCCCAATAAAATTGGTGCCCAGGAGAGGACTTGAACCTCCACGGGGTTTCCCCCACTGGCACCTGAAGCCAGCGCGTCTACCAATTCCGCCACCTGGGCTGAGCGGGCGAATGGTAAGGATGCAGAACTTTCTGTCAAGCTGCCCAGCCATGGAGAACACATTTGTCTGATAAATTGAGCGCCGAGCAGGTTGTTGAAACGCTGCGACGGGTGGGCGTTCCGCAATCTTTTGCGGAGCTTGCGACCGAACTTGGTGTCAACGACAAGCCGGGCAAGCGAACTTTGACCCGGGTCTTGCAACAATTGGGTGAGGCCGGTCAGGTGGTGTGCAATCGGCGTGGCGCTTTTGGCCTCACTCAGGAAATGGATCTGGTCGCCGGTGTGGTATTGGGGCACGCCAACGGATTCGGCTTTGTGCGCACGGATCGCGAAGGGCCGGACTGGTTTCTGCCGCCGCGGCAGATGGAGCGGGTTTTCCCCGGTGATCGGGTGCTGGTGCGGCTGGCGGGGCACGATCAGCGCGGCAAGCCGGAAGCGAGCATTGTTGATGTGCTGGAGTGCAATACCCAGCAGATCATCGGTCATTATGCCGAGGAGGCCGGAGTCGGAATCGTCATTCCCGAAATGGCCACCACGACTCACACCGTCCTGATTCCTCCGGAATGGCGTAACGAAGCGACCCCCGGACAGATCGTGCGTGTGGCGATCCGAACCCAGCCCCGCCGCCGGGTGCAGGCGGTTGGCGAGGTGGTCGAGTTGCTCGGCGATGAGATGAATGCCCGTCTGCGAATCGACGCCGCCATTGTGGATTACGGTCTCCCCAATGAATTCAGCCCGGCGCTGTTGAGCCAGGCCGAAAACTTGCCGCGTCCGCAGCCGGCTGCCGACCGGCATGATTGCCGTGAATGGGAGTTCGTGACCATCGATGGCGAGGACGCCAAGGACTTCGACGACGCCGTCTTGGCTCAGCGGATAGAGAGCGGCTGGATGCTCTGGGTGGCCATCGCCGATGTGTCGGCTTATGTGGAGCCGGGCACGGCGCTGGACGACGAGGCGCGGCTGCGCGGCAATTCGGTTTACTTCCCGGGCCGCGTCGTGCCCATGCTGCCGCCGCGTATTTCCGATGACCTGTGTTCCCTGCGGCCCGAAGAAGACCGATACGCGATGATTTGCGAGATGCGGCTCTCCAAAACCGGCGAGTTACGGGCAACGAATTTTTATCCGGGCTTGATACGCTCGCGCGCGCGACTGATCTATGAGGATGTCGCCCAGGCCCTGGAGAATCCCGATTGCGCACATCCGCAGCGCGCTTTGCTGGAGCCCTTGCGGGATGTCTACAAGGCATTGAGCACCGCCAGGGAGCGGCGCGGCGCCCTGGATTTTGACAGCGCCGAGGTCCAGGTCGTGCTGGATGAGGACGGCGCGATTTCCGGGGTGCGTAGCCGGGAGCGAACCATTGCGCATCGCCTGATCGAGGAGTGCATGATCCTGGCAAATGTCGCGACGGCGCAGTTCCTGCGCGAGCGCAATTTGCCTTTTCTGGCCCGCATACATGAGTCACCGCCGCCGCTGCAGCTGGCGGATTTGCGGGAGTTCCTGGCGGAATGGCAATTGCAACTCGGGGGAGGGGATGAGCCCAGTCCGCAAGATTTTGCCCGGGTGCTGCAGTCGGTCGCGGGTCGCGCGGAGGCCGGCCTGGTGGAATCCGTGCTGCTGCGTTCGTTGGCCCAGGCGCGTTATGCGCCCAGCGATAGCGGTCATTTTGGCCTGGCGCTGGTTGATTACGCGCATTTCACTTCGCCGATTCGGCGTTACCCGGATCTGATTATCCACCGCACAATTCGCCACGCGCTGGCCGGCGGTGACGCGCAAAGCCTGCCTTGGAGTCACGCCGACCTGGTCGCGCTGGGCGAGCATTGCTCCACCACGGATCGTCGCGCCGAACATGCCAGCTACGACGTGATCGGCGCGCTGAAATGTGACTTTCTGGCCGATCGCATTGGTGAGGAATTTGAAGGCCGGATCACCGGGGTGACGGCCTTCGGCCTGTTCGTGGAAATCGACGAAGTGCGCGCTTCAGGTCTGGTGCATATTTCCGCTCTGGGGAACGACTACTATCATCATGAGTCCAAGTTCCATCGCCTGCGCGGCGCGCGTAACGGTCGCCTCTATCGGCTGGGCGATTCCATGCGGGTCAAGTTGGCACGCGTGGATGCGCAGGAGCGCAAAATTGATTTTGAACCCCTGGCGCATCTGGCGGCGATTGCCACCAGTCGCCGCGAGAAAGTTCCGCAATGGAGAGATGTATGAACCTGCGTATTCCGGGGGCATGCGCCCTCAGCCTGAGCCTGCTTGCCTGCGCGGCGGACGATCCGAATAAGCGGGCCAAGACTGGCGCCGCAGTCGGAGCCCTGCTTGGTGCGGTTGTCGGACATCAGGTGGATAGCGATAAAGGTCGCTATGTGGGTGCGGCCGTCGGTGCGATTGCGGGCGGCGCCGCGGGGCACTACATGGACAAGCAACAAGCGGCCCTGGAGAAGGAACTGGCGGCTGAGGCGGCTGCGCAGGAACTGCGAATCACTCGCATGGCCGGCGATGCGCTGCGGGTCGGCGTGGCCTCCGATGCGACATTCGATTTTGACAGTTCCACGGTGAAATCCGATGCCGTTGCGACCTACGCCAAGATCGCCAATATCTTGAAGAACTACGACAAGACCGTAATTCACGTGGTTGGCCATACCGACAGTGTGGGCAGCGATCAGTACAACCAGGGCTTGTCGCAGCGGCGCGCCAGCGCGGTAGCCAGCTTCCTGACTCAGAACGGCGTCGTCCCCGCGCGGGTCCTGACGGAAGGTCGCGGCGAGCGCGAACCGATCGCGGGCAATAACAGCGAGGATGGTCGGCGCCGCAATCGTCGGGTGGACATCGTCATCAAGCCGATCATCGAAGGTCAGGAGCAGCAGGCCTACGCGCCGCCGCCTTATCTTGGCAGCTGATCCCGTGTCCACGACCGTTGCCGGTTGGCATGCGGTCGAGGCGCGTCTGGCTGCCGGTGGTGTCCTTTCCATACATCTGGACGCTGGGCGGCAGGATCGCCGCGCACAGCGGGTACGCGACTTGGCCCGGCATGCGCAGGTGGAGCTTGTGGAATGTAGCGGCGCGGAGCTGGATGTACTGGCTGACGGGGTGCGCCATCAGGGCGTGGTCGCGGTGTTCGCCGCGCCTGTGGCAGCCAGCGTCGATGAAGCTCTGGCTGGTGTTGGCTGCCCCCTGGTGCTGATTCTTGACGGGGTCGAAGACCCGCGCAACCTGGGTGCCTGTCTGCGCAGCGCGGACGGGGCGGGCGCGCATTGCGTCATTGTGCCCAGACGGCGCGCGGCAGGCCTGACCGAGGTCGCCCGCAAAACCGCAGCGGGGGCGGCCGACAGTGTTCCACTGATCACGGTCAGCAACCTGGTGCGCTGCATGGATGACCTGAAGCAGCGCGGATTGTGGCTGATCGGACTGGCCGACACGCATGGGGCTTCGCTCTACCAGGCCGATCTGCGGCGGCCAGCTGCGCTGGTGCTCGGTAACGAAGGGCAGGGTCTGCGTCGGCTGACAGCGGAGCATTGTGACGAACTTGTGAGTTTGCCCATGCGCGGCGCGGTTTCGAGCCTGAACGTGTCGGTCGCGACCGGGATAGCCCTGTATGAGGCGGGTCGTCAGCGCACGATGGGTGTGGAATGATTGCGCGCGGCCGCGAATTTCCCTAGAATCCGCGCCCTTGCGTTGCGCGCCCTCCGGGTGTCCGGCGTAATCCTTGTCCCACTGCCAGCCACCTTCGGTTCGCGCGGGGGACTGTACGTTATGTACATCCAGAAGGAACACAATGAGACATTATGAGATCGTATTTCTGGTCCATCCGGATCAGAGTGAGCAGGTGCCCGCGATGGTGGAACGCTATCGCGGAATCGTCGAAGCCGATGGCGGTAGCATCCATCGTTTCGAGGACTGGGGTCGTCGGCAGTTGGCGTACCCCATTCAAAAGCTCCACAAGGCCCATTACGTCCTGCTGAACATCGAGTGTTCGCAGGCCCTGGTCGATGAGCTGGTCCAGGGTTTTCGCTTCAACGACGCGGTTCTGCGCCACTTGGTGGTGCGTCGCGATGGCGCCATTACCGTGACTTCACCGCTGGCCAAGGAAGAGGAATCGTCCCGTTCCGAGGTGCGTCGTTCGCCGCGTGATGACGGCGAGTCCAGCGAGGAAGATGTCGCTGAAGATACGGAGCAGACTGACGAAACGTCTGCGCCCGCTGAAGATTCCAAGGAGTAAGCGCGATGTCCCGCTATTTTCGTCGTCGTAAGTTTTGCAAGTTCAGTGCCGATGGTGTTGACGAGATCGATTACAAGGATCTCGTGACCTTGAAGCAATATGTGACCGAGACCGGCAAGATTGTGCCGAGCCGGATTACCGGGACCAAGGCCCGTTACCAGCGTCAGCTTTCGGTTGCGGTGCGCCGCGCACGCTTTCTGGCGTTGCTGCCTTACACCGACCGTCACGGTTAGGCCAGGAGGCGATCATGGAACTGATTTTGTTGGAAAAAATTCGCAATCTTGGCGACCTGGGCGACCAGGTGCGCGTGAAGCCCGGATTTGGTCGTAACTATCTGATTCCCCAGGGCAAAGCCCTGCCGGCATCGGCTGAGAACGTCAAGGTCTTTGAAGCGCGCAAGGCCGAGCTGATCAAGAAAGCGCAGGATTCCCTGGGCGCGGCCAAGCTCCGTGCGGAGGGCGTGGCGGATCTCGCTTTGACCGTGACGGCCTTGGCTTCAGAAGAAGGCAAGCTCTATGGTTCGGTGGGGGCGTCGCAGGTGGCCGAAGTTGCGGTCGCTCAGGGTGTCGCGATCGAAGTGCACGAAGTGGTGATGCCCAATGGGGTGATTCGCGATCTGGGTGATCATGAGGTCGAGTTCCACTTTCATCCCGACGTGCATGTCGTAATCAAGCTCCGGGTTGAAGCCGAAGCTACGGCCTAGCTATCCGGGTAGAATCGGGCCGGCGGTGCGCTGTAGCACCGTCGGCCTTTTTTCGTTTAGAACCTTTCAATGAGCGCTGAGTCCACCTTCGAAGGCAAATTGCCGCCGCACAATACGGTGGCCGAACAGAGCGTGTTGGGCGGTTTGATGCTCGACCCCGATGCCTGGGATACCGTGGCGGACCGCCTGCGCGGCGATGATTTCTACCGGCACGAGCATCGTCTGATCTACGAGGCGATCGCGGCGCTGGCCGGGCGCAACAAACCTCGCGATGCGGTCACGGTTGGCGAGTACCTCGAGCAAACCGGAAAATTTGAAGAAGCGGGTGGTCTGGCCTATTTGGTGACTTTGGCCAAGGACACGCCCAGCGCGGCCAATATTCGCGCCTATGGCGATATCGTTCACGACCATGCGCTGCGGCGCCAGCTGATTCGCGCTGGCACCTTGATCGTCGAAAGCGGATTCTCCCGCGATGGCAAGGATAGCGCCACCCTGCTGGATGGTGCGGAGCGGCTGGTATTTGGCATCGCCGAACGCAGTCGTAACAAGGAGGAGGTCGGGGAACTGGTTGAAAATCTGGTTCCCCAGGCCATCGCCGATATCCAGCGGCGCTACGACGGTGAAAGCACCAACGCGATCGCCACCGGCCTGAGCGACTTCGACAAGCTCACCACGGGCCTGAATCCTGGCGATCTGGTCATCCTCGCGGGCCGCCCGGCGATGGGCAAGACCAGTCTGGCGCTGAACTGGGTGGAACATGCGGCGATGCTCGGAGATAAGCGGGGCTGCGTGGTGTTCAGCATGGAAATGCCTGCGGTGCAGCTGGCGATACGGCTGATCTCCGCGCACGGGCGTATCAATCAGCAGCATTTGCGAACCGGCGAGCTCACCGATGAGGAATGGGTGCGGATCAATTCTGCAGCGAACACATTGCGGGAGGCCACCATAATCATCGACGACACGCCCGCCATGTCGCCGACCGAGCTGCGCGCGCGCTGCCGGCGGCTCAAGCGCGAACACGATATCGGATTGGTGGTGGTGGACTACATCCAGCTGATGCAGGTGCCGGGAACCCGCGAGAATCGCACCAATGAAATCGCCGAAATTTCGCGCAGTCTGAAAACTCTGGCCAAGGAAATCGGAGTGCCGGTGGTGGCTTTGTCGCAGCTCAATCGCAGCGTCGAGCAGCGTGACAACAAACGGCCGCGCATGTCCGATCTGCGCGAGTCCGGGGGTATCGAGCAGGATGCTGATTTGATCGTGTTCATTTATCGCGATGAAGTCTACAACCCCGATTCGCCGGACAAAGGGCAGGCGGAAATCATCGTAACCAAGCAGCGTAACGGTCCTACCGGCACCGTGCGTACGGCCTTCCTGGGCCACTACACGAAGTTTGAAAATCTGGCCTATGGGTATGGCGAAGGGGACTGATGGAATCCTCGCGCATGTGGGCCCGCGTGAACCTGGCGGCGCTGGAACATAACTTCAGAAAAATTCGCGAGCTGGCGCCGCACAGCCGGATCATGCCGGCGCTGAAGGCCAATGCCTATGGCCATGGGGCTGTGCGCGTGGCGCGGCGTCTGCCACAGGCCGATGCTTTCGCTGTTGCCAGCCTGCCGGAGGCGCTGGAGTTGCGGGCTGCGGGAATCACCCAGCCTGTGGTGCTGCTCGCGGGGTTTTGCGACCCCGCAGAGCTGGCGCAAATTGCCGAACATCAGCTGAACCCGGTACTGCACAGCCAGTGGCAAATCGATGCTCTGCGCGCCAGCCAGTTGGCAGTGGATATCTGGATTAAACTCGATACCGGCATGGGGCGGCTCGGCTTCGACCCTGGGCGGGCCGAATCTCTGGCGCGGCAAATTGACGGTTTGAGGCGGGTCCGTTTGCTGGGCTGGATGACTCACTTTGCGCGCGCCGATGAGCCCGGCAATGGGCACACACAGGAACAGATCGTCCGTTTTGAACGGGCCCTGGACGGCCTGCCCGGTGAACGTTCACTGGCCAATTCTGCGGCGATACTGGCCTGGCCGGAGGCGCAGGCGGATTGGGTGCGACCGGGGATCATGCTGTACGGCGCGAGTCCCTTTGCAGGACGCAGTGCACAGAGCCTGGGCCTGCGACCGGTCATGAGTCTGTTCGCGCGCCTGCTTAGCGTCAAGATGTTGCCGGCTGGCTCGGGAGTGGGCTATGGCAGCACCTGGGTCTGTCCGGTGGACATGCCGGTGGGGATTGTGGCTGCGGGCTATGCCGATGGATTGCCGCGGGCCTTGCCGGCGGGCCTTCCCGTGCGTCTGCCCGGCGGCTGGGGGCGGCTGATCGGTCGCGTGTCCATGGACCTGATGGCTCTGGACTTGCGCGAGTGTGAGGCGCCCGAGGCCCTGCAGGAGGTTGGCCTTTGGGGTGATGAGCATACCGTGGACGCCGTGGCCGAACAGGCCGGGACGATTGGTTACGAATTGCTCGCCGCCGTAGGCGGCCGGGTGGCGCGCGTCTACCTCGGATAAGCGCGCTGCGAAGCCGACCCGCGCGAGGCGCGGGCCGCTGCTCACGGGTTTATTGTTCGATGAGCGAGAATTTCATCTGGGTGCCGGCAATCTCGATCTTGTCTGCTTCGGCCAGTTTCTGCGCCTGTGTGGAGATCATTTGATCGTTGACCTTGGGCCGAACCGGAGCATTCGGCGGGCCCACGTGCACGATGTAATACCCGTCGACTCTACGGGTAATCGCCGCGACCTGCACGCCAGGCTTGCCCAGAGTGGTGAGGGCCTTGGTCAGTTGCAATTCCTTGCCGGCGTTGGCGCCGGACAGGACCTGGACCTTGCCCAGCGGCGGTCGCGCCGGTGCGGACGGTGGTGCGGGCGACTGATGCACAACCGCGGTGGGGGCGGGGCCGCTTGCGTCCGATGCGCCGGCGATGGTTGCCGGTTCGTTGATGGGCGGTGCGGACGGCGCTGGTGGCGCCGATCCGGCGGAACTGCCCGTCGCGGCGAGGATCTCGCTGGGCTTGAGGATCATCGTCTTTTCGAAGTCTTCGTCGTAATCGGTGACTTTGCCTTCGTATTTCAGATTGTGGCGGCCGATCTGTACCAGGTCGCCATTGGACAGCGGATGTTTGCCGATCTGCTTGCCGTTCACCACCGTGCCATTGGTGCTGTCCAAGTCTTCCAGGAAGGAATCGGACATGATTGTGATGATCACGGCATGGTGGCCGCTGATCGCACGATCGTTCTGCAACACGATGTCATTGTCCGGGTGGCGCCCGATCGTGACGCGCTCTTTGTTGAGCTCCATCTCGCCCAGGTTTTGCCCCTCGTATGTAATGACCAGCTTGCCCATTGTTCCCCCTAAAGCCACTCGGTGAATCGATCGTACCAGCGTTGCGGTCGAGCAAAGGGTTTGTCGACCCTGGCCAGAACCACGGAAATATTGTCTTTGCCGCCCCGGTCGTTTGCCAGCTTGACGAGTCGTTCACCCGCCGAGCGAAGATTATCAGCATTTTCCAGGAGCGTTAAGCGAATCGCCTCGTCACTCACCAGATCGGTCAGGCCATCCGAACAGCCCAGCAGGATATCGCCAACCTGAACGGACTCTTCAATCATGTCCACCTGCACCTCGGGCTCAATGCCCAGTGCTCGGGTGACGATGTTCTTGTTCACATTCTCCTTGGCCTCCTCTCGCGTATACAGACCGCGAGCGACGAGCTCTTCGACCAGGGAATGGTCGACGGTGATCTGTTCCAGTTGTTCGTCGCGAAAACGATAAAGGCGTGAATCGCCGACGTAGGCGATAGATGCGCGATCATTGAAAAGCAGGACCACCACGGCCGTGGTCCCCATGCCTTCGCACTGCGGCTGGCTCTGCGAAACCTGATAGATTGTCAGATGCGCCGTTTCCAGGGCATCGCGCAGCAACAGCGTCGCATCGTTGTAGCCGGTTTCGGGGTCGACGTGATCCCGCCGCAGGGAGGGCCAATGAGCCAGTACGGTGTCCTTGACGGTGGCGATGCAGATGCCGCTGGCGATTTCGCCCGCCTTGTAGCCGCCCATGCCATCGGCCAGCAGCATCAGGCCGATGCGGTTCACTTCATCGACGGCATCCTCGTTGTTGTCCCGGACCCGCCCAGGGTCCGTGATCAAGAAGGTGTCTACTTTGCCGCGCAAGGCCATCCTGGATCCTGTTTAGCTGATCAAGGCGCGCAAGTCGCGGGCCATGTCGCTCCCCGACTGGTAGCGCTTTTCGACATCTTTCTGCATCGATTTCTCGACCACGTCATCGATGCGCGCATCCAGCCCGGTGCGCATCGTGGAGGGACGAGCCTGCTGTTCGTTGGCGATCTTGAACATCAAGGTGGCCATGGATTCGGCGCGGAATGGCAGCTGGCCGGTCAACATCTGGAACAGGGTGACGCCCAACGAGAACAGATCGGAGCGGCCATCCACCTTGCGGCCCGCAAGTTGTTCCGGCGACATATACGAAGGTGTGCCTAAGACCATGCCGGTTTTTGTCTTGCTGGAATCGGTGAGTCGGGCAATGCCGAAGTCGGTGACTTTAACGATTTGTTCCGCGGTCAGCCACATCAGGTTGGCGGGCTTGATATCCCGATGCACGATATTCCGCTGGTGAGCATAGTCCAGGGCATCGGCGGAGTCGGCGACAATCTTCAATACTTCGGGAATCGACAGCAAGGTGTCGGGCTTGATGTGCCTGGTCAGGTCGTAGCCTTCGATGAATTCCATCGCAATATAGGCCAGATCGTGCTCCTCGCCGGCGTCGAATATCGTGACGATATGCGGGTGCGATAGACGACCGGCGGTTTCCGCCTCGCGGAAGAAACGCGCCTTCACATCTTCGAGCTCTTCGGCCTCGAATTCCTGGGACAGGGCCATGGTCTTGATGGCGACCGTACGGCCGATCTTCGGATCGCGACCCAGATACACCACGCCCATGGCCCCCTTGCCCAGTTCGCGCTCGACCTGATAGCGGCCGAGCATGGGCTTTTCCATGTCTTCGCCACTCATCAACAGGGTGCCGGCCCCGACATTTCCGCCCAGTGATACGGTGTCGGCCAACTTCTTGGCGCGTGCGTTGCGCGCCTTGGCATCGCGAAAATCGCCCGCGTTTTCGAGAATGTACTCGTAGGCCGCGCTCGCCTTGTTGAACTGACGCTTGCGCTCGTAGTCCTGGGCCAGCCCATACAGGGCCTCACAGACGCCCTCGTCCACGGGGCATTTGCGGAACTTGTCGAAGGCCATGTCCAGCTGGCCCTGACCCTGGAACGCCAGGCCCAACATCTTGTTGCTTTCGGCGCTTTCCAGCTCCGAACTGGCCCTAAGCCGTTCCGTGACCCCCAGCGTCTTGACGGTCACAACGATGTGGCCCAGCAACAGGAAGGTCGCTGGCACCATGAACTGCACCCACAGCGCCGAAGTGGCGATGAGCGCGACGTTGGCGCTAACCAGCGCGATGATGAGTCCGCCCGAGATGGCCGCAGCGATCCCTGCGTTGAGTCGTGGCAGCAGCAAGATCAGGTACAGAGCCAGTACCAGCAGGATCAGGGGTTCGGCCAGCAGCGCCCAGGTGGGTCGCGTATAGAAATCTTCGCCCAGAATGCTGGACACGATGTGCGCCAGGGCCACCACCGGGGCTTCGGCGCTGGCCACCGGCGTGGCGAAGCGGTCGCCTATGCCCAGGGCCGAGGCGCCGAGCAACACGATCTTGCCGCGATACTTCTCGGCCGGAATGTTCTCGACAAATACGTCAAAGAAGGAGTCCACGTCAAAGGCCGGACTGCCGTCGCTGCGCGGGCCATAGAAGTGGCTGTACATCTGCAGGCTCTCGGTCGTGTCGATCGCCAGGCCGCCCAGGGTCACGCCTTCGCCCAGACGCAATTCGATGTCGCTGGGCTCCAGGTTGAGGGCGGCCGCAGCCACCATCAGCGACAGGGAGGGATAGAACTCGCCGTAATGCTCCATCACCAGGGGTTCGACGCGCAGAGCGCCGTCCACATCCGGCCAGGTCATGAGATGGCCGTGAGCCCGCGCCTGATTGCCAATCAGGGCGATCGATGGCGTAGAAGCCACCGTGGGGAAGGGCATGATATTGCCGGCTTTCGCGCCCACATTGTCGGTCACCCGATTCAGGCGATTACGTTCGATATGGCGCGGCAGCGCATTGTCGGGGCGTCCGCGCGGATAACCCGGCGTAAAGGTGTATGCCTGC
>JBFIIN010000047.1:0-13602 GCA_041601225.1 Oceanococcus sp. | reverse complement strand
CCGCGGAAGCACGGCAACGCCTTGAGCTGTTGGTCCGGCAGGGGCCCGGTGTTGAGGCCTTTACGTTCAGCCGCCCGTTCCCGCCGCCGGGCTCAGGCATGACAGGACCTGTCACCTGATCCATCGCGGACCAGAAAACTTTCAGGCGGGGTGCATCATGCATTTGCTGGCAAGCTGCGAACTGGACATCCGGCGCACCAGGCAGGAAGCCTTTGCCCGGGTCGCGGACATGGAAAGGTTTGGGGACTGGTTTCCCGGAGTAATTGCCATCGAGTCCATAGACGATACTCCCGAGGCAACCCGCGGCAAGGAATATCTTGAAACGGTCGCAGTTCCATTGCGGGCGCAACGGAAGATCCGGTTGCAGGTCACCGACTGCATTGCGGATGGGTTCTTTGCCACAGAAGGTGCATTCCCACCGCTGATGCCCAGGATGGGGGTGCGCTCTGTCGCCACCGATGCGCCTGGATGCACTGTCAGGTGGCGGATGTATAGCCGCAGCACGAGTTCGGTGGCTCGCTACACCATCACGGCGCTAGAAGTGTGGGCCTGGTCATGAGAAAACGAGCTGCTCAGGTATTGGAAAACCTGCGCGAGCTACTGGCGCGCGAGGCCCCATAAACCAGACAATCCGCGGGCGCTGCGAACCGGCGTCGCGTTCGTACCCCGGTCTGCCTGGTCGGCGCGGATTTGAAATATTACCGAAACCTGAAACGACAGCCGAGTTCCATGCGGCTCATGCCATCGCCGTATGCGCCTCGTTACGCGTCCGCCATATTCCGGCGAGGGTGGACAATCTGAGCGCCCTGCCGTGACGACCGGCAGCTGCCTTTGCCGGGGCATCCCGCTCCAGATCCAGGGCTCGCTGGACGGCACCGCGCTGTCTTTTTGCGGGCAGTGCCGCAAGGCCCAGGGCACGCCGATGGCTGCGAGCATTCCTGATGCGGAAAGCGCCTTCGGGCTTCGCCGTGGACACAAACTGCTGATGGAATTCGAATTCTCCCCCGGCAAGGTCCGGGTTTCCTGCTCAAGATGTGGCTCGCCGATGTTCAGCAAGACGTCGGCCAGGCCCGGCGTGTTGCGGATTCGTGCTGGCACGCTCGACGGAGCTCTCGAGACCGGTCCCGCTGCGCACGTCCTCGTCGAGTCCAAAGCCAGCTGGTGGGAAATTTGCGATGAGCTGCCGCGGTATGCCTACGCCGATGAGCCGAAGCAAGACGGATTCTGAACCCCGCTCGAACCCCGGCGTTGAGGATGCCTCGGGTTTTCGCATTCAGAACCGCTAAACTGAGCCATTCCGGGACCGGGAGAGTGCCGCAAATGGGCAGAGGGAAGGAATCCAGGCACGACCGCAAGAATCTGCGGGCGGCGAAGATGGATGGTGTGACCCGCATTCCGCCAGAACAGCTGAAATCGTATCGGGTCGTCAACTATTCGGACACAACCAATCCGTACACGGAAACGGAAATCCAGGCCATTCTGGCAAAGCACACACCAGGGCAGTTATTCAACGTGGATCCGGATCGACTGCGATTCATGCATGCCGGCGTCGCGGATCAATTCAGTGACGGCAGGGTCATAGCCGATGCCGTGGAATCCCTGCAGGACGATCCAACCTACATCAGGCACCTGCCACCGGTTATGGTGGCGGCGGTCGAGATGCCCGTCCGCAAATGGGAGTCCGGCACCGCGAAGGATGGAGGCGAGCGTGAGTTGATGCTGTTCACCGAGGATCATCGTCGGGTTGTTGCGGCGCGCGCCGCAGGCATTCCAACGATGAAGGCTCAGCTGAAAGCCACGCCAACGGTGAACTCCAACTTTACGACGCGGAATCTGGGCATGCGGCTTGAGGTACGCCACTATCACAACAAGGGAGCAGGCGCGCATCAGAGCGGCAACACGTCAACGCTGCCAGGCTCCGCCAGAATCTACGGGTATCGCGAGTAGCAGGCGGACCTGGCGATCCTGAATGTTGGCGGAATCCCGCCTGGAGTGAACCGGCCGCAGGCGCCGAAACACGCACCGCCTCAGGCCACGCGAGGAAATCAGACATCGGACGCCAGCCAGGCCGGATCACGCGTTTTCGAGGACCTATGCCAACCCAATACAAACTCTCTCAATTCCGCCGCTCGCACTTTTCCGAGCAGGTTCGTTGTGCGCTCGATTTAAAGCGCCTGCCGTTGAACACGGTGAACGTACTTCGCAGCTCTCAGGTGCGGGCGCGTTGCGGCAGGACGCCTGGAAAACCGGATTGACGCAACGCTCGGAAACCAGGCCCGTCGATACCGGCATGCCGGCCGGATTGACCATTCCAAGGGCGTGGCCGCGATCTTGCTGCAGGGCCCATTTAGAATTTGGCATCGGGCCGTTCCATTGATGCCCTTGCCCCTGCGCCGAAAAACGGGCCGCAAGCTAGCAGGCTGTCGGACTTACCATGATCTACTGCGATTTCCTCTACCTGGCCGCTGGACAATGCACGCAAGCGGATCTTACTGCCGCAACCCGGCTTTTGGGGCTGAGCTGGCCGCCCGAGCGAAACTTTGACTGGCCTGAACTCAGCCGGGTTCCGACGGAGCTCATAGCGATCCGGGACAGACTGAAATCCAGGCCTGTCTTCGGCTGGGCACAGCCTCTGTACCGGACCCACCGTCCGGCGGTGAGCGGCTGATGGCCTGGTGTCGCGACCGCGGCCCGGACGCACAGATCGCCGCCGCAAGCGAGCGCCGGGGGCACGCAAGGTGGACCGCGTTACAGGCCGGGGAGTGGCCGCGGTGAAATCTGGCGAAGTCTTGTGCGTCGCGTGTATCGCGATCTGGTCGATGGTGAACGCCGCGACCAGCGCAACCCTGGCCGCCCTGCTGCTGGTCAATGGAATTCTGCAGATCGGTCTTTTCACCTTGGTGGCCTGTATTCCGTTCCTGAAGACGGGCCGCATGTCCTTTGTGGATATCGCCTGGCCATTCGGCGTTGCGCTGATCGGCCTGCAGATTCTGCTGCTGGGCGATGAGCATGCCCTGCGCAAATGGGCGACCGGCGGCGTCTAGTCTGCTGATCGGACTCCGCATGGGGATCGGCGCTCTGACCATGGCCCGGGCCACGGGCGTCATATTCAGATCCGAGTTTCCACGCTACATCTATCGGCGCATGACCCTTGAGCAGACGGGCGGACGCAACATACGCGTTCACATGCTTGCCGAAATCCTGGCACAGGGATGCGCGAACATCTCGGCACTGGCGATACCCGGTTTCATGATGGCGGTCAACGGTCACGCCCCCATTTCCGGATGGGAAATCGCCGGCGCCGGCCTGTGGCTCGCCGCGTACATTCTGGAGTCCACGGCGGATATGCAGAAATTGCGCTTCACCGCCCGGCACAAAATCGGGGTCTGCGATGGTGGTCTGTGGCGCTATAGTCGCCATCCCAATTACTTCGCCGAGTGGCTGGTTTGGACCGGTCTGGTCACGGCATCGGTGCCCTCATGGCTGGCCCTGCGGGACATCGAAGCGCTGCCCGTCTGGCTCAGCCTGGGGGTCGGGGCAGCGGGCGCGTCGGTGATGATGTATATCACTTTGGTCTATCTGACCGGAGCCGTTCCTGCGGAATACTACTCGGTCAAAAAGCGTGCCGGATACAGGCAGTACCAGGAGACAATGAACAGATTCTTCCCGTGGTTGCCGAACGATTCACGGAACATCCCGGATTAGCGCGCCTGAAAATGCGCAAGCCCGCAGGGCGGCCCCTGGTGAACCTGGCCGGGCCGTTCATATTCGCGTTAAGCGCAGACTTGGACCTGGCCGTGCAAGCGGTCTAGCCTTGGCTACCGGAAAGTTGGAGCGAACATGCTGAAACGGCGAATTCACGTTTCATTCTGCAGTTTTCTGGCCGCCGGGCCGGATTGTTGCTGCCGGTTGTTGCCGCCGGATGCGCAGCAGCCGTTGATCCTGGCTCATCGGATGCGCCCGCGCAGGGCGGCAGCTTCGGGCCCTGAGGCGACGGACCGTTTGCGCTCGCGCGGCGATCACTGCAGGTTTGGTCCGGCCGGAGCCGGCGCGCGCCCCCGAACCCACACTCGATGGCGTGAATCGCACGCGTTTGCGCAGCCTTGCACTGAATCCGCTCACCGGCGACCGAGATGAAAGCGTTGGCGACCTTCCTTAAAATGAGCGCGCCCCTGTTCCTGCTGGTTGGCCTGCTCCACCTCGCCCTGGGGCCCGGCGCCGACGTGCTGCTGGGCGCAGAGCTCACGACCCGGACGCTGGGAGACCCGGTGCTCGACAGCCAGAACCGCTTCTATGGCGTCAGCTTTACGGTTTACGGATTCCTGCTTTATCTCTGTGCAACCGACCTGCCACGCTACGGCCCGGTGTTTCTCGTGTGCATCTGGGTGTTCTTTGCGGGCGGCGTGGCCCGCCTGCTCTCCATGGCGGTGGCCGGTGTCCCGTCTGCGCTGGTCCTGGCCCTGCTTGCCACAGAGCTGGCTGCGCCGCCCCTGCTCGCGCTCTGGTATCACCGTTCGCGGGCGCATGTCTGAACTGCGCCCGCCCCTTCCCGACCGGGTTCGCCTGAATGTACGCTTTGACGCGGCGGCGCTGGCCGCTGATCTCGAACGCCTGCGCCCGGCGGACTGGATCGCACATTTCGTCACCCAGAACTATCAGGGTGACTGGAGCGTGATCCCCCTGCGCGGCCCGGCCGGCGCCAGCCACCCCGTCATGATGATCTATCCTGACCCAAGCTGTGCGGAGTTCGCCGATACGCCATTTTTGGACCACTGCCCCAACATTCGTCGCAGCCTGACACGCTTCTCGTGCCCGCTGCTCGCGGTCCGGTTGATGAAACTGGCCGCGGGATCGCGTATCAAGGAGCATGCGGACTATGATCTGGATGCCGAAAACGGCACCGTGCGCCTGCACATTCCTGTCGTGACCAATGACCTGGTGGACTTCAGGCTCAACGGTACCCGCGTGGCGCTGCAGGCCGGGGAATGCTGGTACCTGCGCCTGTCCGACCCCCATTGTGTCGAAAACAATGGGGACAGCGACCGGGTGCACCTGGTCATCGATGCGGAACTGAACCCCTGGTTGCAGGCACAATTAGGCCCGCCGCCCGGCATGCCGGGCGGCGGCGTTTGATCGCCATGCGGACTGCCCGACCTCACCGCGGAGCGGATCTCCCGCCGCGCGCCCTGAATCAAAAAACCACCCAGAACGGAGATGCTCCATGGCGCACTACATCCTGAGTTACCTTGGAGGCACCCCCCCCACCACGGCAGAGGAGGGCCAGCAACATTTCGAGAGATACAGAATCTGGCTTGCCACCCTCGGTGAGGCGGTTGTCAGCCCGGCCAATCCATTCAAGAACACCCATACCGTCAAGCCCAACGGGAGCGTCGTGCCCGCCAGCACGACCACGATGTCCGGCTATACGATCGTGCAAGCCGACTCCATCGAGCTGGCCCTGGAGATGGCGAAGAGCTGTCCGTTTCTGGAAATCGGCGGCGCGCTGGAGGTCTCGGAGTTGATGCAGATGAAGGTCTAGCCAGCCTGCAATGACCCTGGCGTCATCCTCGGTCATGGACCTTGAATTTCGACCGGCGCGGGCCAGCGATGGCGAGGCGGCCGTTCCGCTGATCTACAGTTCCGGCCCCGCCGCCCTTGAATTCGGGTTCAGTCATGGCGGACGTCGCGCCCAGGAATTTCTGGCCTCCGCTTTTGCCCAGGGCGATGGGTTTTTCGGCTGGCGCCACCATGCTGTGGTTCTGCGCGACGGCGTCGTAACCGGTATCGCGTCTTTTTATGGCGGCGCGGACTACGACCGCATGAGCAACGCCATGATCGTCCAGCTGCTGCGATTTTATCCGCTGTATTGCGTGCCGCGTCTGATTCGCAATGCCCTGCTCCGGAAAGCCCTGCTGCCGCCACCGCCGCACTCCATGCACTACGTGGCCGACCTGGGGGTCCATCCGGCCATGCGCAGTCAAGACATCGGTCGCGCTCTGTTGCACCACCACGAGCCAGCCGGGCTGGCCCTGGGACGAACCTGCTTTGGCCTGGACGTTGCCATCGACAATTCGCGCGGCCAGGCCCTGTACCGAAAGCTGGGTTTCGTGGTGACGGGCAACCAGAAGTTCCGGGGCCGCGCTGGGCTCGCACCTGCCGCGCGGCGCATGTCCCGGCCGCTGCGCGCCCGCTCCTGACGTTTGGCCAGAGAGCGTTGGCTTGATGCATACTCAGGCCTCGCTGCCTTGACCGGTTGCCCTGATCGGGCAGACCCGTCGACCGGTCCGCCAGCAGCGCTGACCCACCGAGAAGGTATCCACCATGAAGCTCGCAATCCTGTCCTGCGGCCCGAATTCCTACAGCACGCGGCGTTTCAAGGAAGCGGCTGCGGAGCGTGGATATGACATCAAGGTCCTGAATACGCTCAAGTTTGCGATCGACCTGCAACGCGGCGTCCCCGATCTGTACTACCGCCAGAAGCCGCTCGGCGATTTTGACGCCGTGCTGCCGCGCATCGGCGCTTCGATCACCTATTACGGCACGGCGGTGGTTCGTCAGTTCCAGGAAATGGACGTGTTTTGCGCCAATACGGCGCACGGCATCATGAACTCACGCGACAAGCTGCGCAGCCTGCAGATCTTGAGCCGGCATCACATCGGCATCCCGCGCACGACCTTCGTGCGCGACAAGCTGGATGTTCTGCCAGCCATTGAGCGGGTGGGCGGCGCACCGGTCGTGATCAAGCTCATCGAAGGCACGCAGGGCATCGGGGTTCTGCTGGCGGAATCGGTAAAGGCAGCCGAATCGATTATCGAACTGCTGCAAAGCCAGAAGCAGAACGTCCTGATTCAGAAGTTCGTCGCCGAGAGCAAGGGCAAGGACATCCGGGCCTTTGTGGTTGGCGACCGGGTCGTCGCCGCCATGCGCCGGGTGGCCCAGGGGCAGGAATTCCGCAGCAACGTTCATCGTGGCGGTGTGGCAGAAGCGGTCGAACTTTCCGAGGAGTATCGCGAAACCGCGGTGCGGGCGGCACAGATTCTTGGCCTGCGCGTGGCCGGCGTGGACATGTTGGAAGGCAAGGACGGCCCCCAGATCATGGAGGTCAATTCCTCGCCCGGATTGGAAGGCATAGAAACCTGCACGCAGCTCGATGTGGCCGGCGCAGTCATCGAATACATCGCCGCCCAGGTCGATTTCCCGGAAATCGATATCCGCCAGAGACTGACGGTCAGCAGGGGTTACGGAGTCAGCGAAATCTATGTGCCGGAAGGCTCGAACTTTGTGGGCGGCACCATTGCCGAAACCCAGCTGCGCGAGCAGGATATCAACGTGCTGACCCTGTATCGCGGCGCCAAGGTCATTCCCAATCCACGTTCCGAGCGGGTTCTGGAAGCCAACGACAAACTCCTGTGCTTCGGCAAGATGGAATCGATGCGGCAAATGGTGCCTGAGCGCGCGCGGCGGCGGCGCCATCCGGAGGTCAAGGACCTCCCCGTCAGCGCCAGCGACAAGACCCACGAGAGCTCAGCTTAAAGATCCGCCATGACGGCCAGACTCACCGGCATCGACCACATCCACGTTTACGTCCCCGATCGCGCGGCCGCCGCGGCCTGGTTTGCCCAGGTCCTGGGCTTCCACATTGTGGAATCCCTGCGTTTCTGGGCCACCGCAGGCGGGCCGCTGACCATCGAAGACGCATCGGGCAGCATCCATCTCGCCTTGTTCGAAAAAGAGCACCCGACGCCATCCACGGCCATCGCGTTTGGCGCCGATTCCCGGAACTTTCTGGCCTGGAAAAGAGATCTGGAACAACAGGGCCTGCTGCTGCGTTGCAGTGATCACCAGGTTGCCTGGTCCCTGTATTTTTGTGACCCCAACCAAAACAGCTACGAGATCACCTGCTATGACTACGCCGCGATTGCGCAGGCCTTGCAAGCGTCCAGCTTGCGTGACCCGGCGACGAATTAGGAATCACTGAAATCCACGAGGGTCGATAGCGGCCGGAACCAAGCCGAACCGTGCCGGCGGGTGCCGGGCAGCGCGCCATTGCGCGAATCTGCGGCTTACGCCTTGGGCCAGTCCTGAGGGCGGCGCATCGGCAGCCGGCGCCATAGCCTGAGCCTGGCCGATATACTTTCCTCAGGTTTCAACCACATCCTATCGAGATGCTCAAATTTTCTTTGCTTGCCCTGGCCATGCTTCTGAGCGCCTGCGGAGGCGGCCGGGACGCTGCCCTGGATGCCAGCCGCGCGGTCCCCGGCGAACCGGCAGGGGCCACGCCGGCTTCCGACACAGACGCCGAGGCTCTCAATCGTCATTTCAACCAGTACGCGAACTGAGGTCCCGCCATGAGCATCATGAATCTTGCACGGTACGCGCTTGTCGCAACCTTGAGCTGGAACCTGGCCGGACCGGCCTGGGCGGCCGGCATGACCACCCACGCGATGATGGGCGACATGGCGCGCTTCAAGCTTCCGCCCGAACACCCGTTGATCGCCCTGCTGCAGGCCCATCGACCGGCACTCATCGCGGGCGCCATGTTCCCCGACGGGGGCTACTTCACCGGCAGCGGCTTCCCTGCCGACCGCGAACTGGCTGAAACCGCGCATTGGGATGGTTACGTGGATCAACTTGCCGCGGTGGCGCATGAGGCCGGCTGCGGCGCAGATCACCGCGATGCCTGGGATGCACTGCCGGTATTGGGCGGCACGGTCGACTGGCTGGCGGATGAAGCGGGGCGTGAAGCCGTGGCGCTGCCTTTGCGCAGCGGTGAGGATTGCGGCTATCTGGTTGCATTCCTGATGGGCATAGCGGCCCACGGCATGGGCGATGAAGTCTGGGACGCCCTGTTCGAACCGTCCGTTTATCAACGCGGTGAAATGCAGCGCTCCTCGCCGGGCTATACCCTGGACAGCATTCCCCCCGGGGCCGACCCAACCATTGGAGAGTTACTCAGTCAGACCCTGGGCGATGCGGCGGTCGACGCCCTGGCGGAGGGTTTTGAGGTTATCAACGGCGTGGAATACGCCATGGATGTGATCGCTATCCGCGATCAGTTCGCCTGGGAAGAAGTCCCCGCTCTGGTGTTTCCACCAGCCCGGTACCTGGTGGACGCCTACCAGCGCATGGGCCACAGCTATGATCAGGCTGCGGTGCAGCGCGCCGCACTGGGCACCCGGCTGATCCTCGCCGCCGAGCGTATCGGCGCGGCGCTGGACTATATCCGAGTCCGTGAACAGATGCCCTACGCCGTCAACAACTATTTGACCGGCTCGGGTGGCATCCAGGATGTGGCTCAGTACATCGCCGGTTATTACGAACATCTATGGGACCGCATCGTCAACGGCCCCGATCGGGCCGCGCGACCCTTCGTGGTCGGCGTACACCCCCGGCCTGGCGAGCGCAATTTGCCGAGCCGCGTGTGCGACACCGGAGGCGACCCGTTTGCCGCCTGCAGGGATGACCGACGACCGGTCGCCGACCGCTATATCTATGTTGCGCTTTCCGGCAGCATGGGCAGCGATTTCACCGAACTGAGCGATCCGTTTGCGGTATTCGACGAAGAGGGCAACAAGCTGCCGGTCAAGTTCAGCCAGCTGCCGCCCTGGGGCAGTCCGCTGGACGCCCATGGTTTTCGTATCGAGATACTGAACAAGACGCTGCGCCCCAATCACCGCTACACCGTCGTGCTGACCACACAGATTTATGATCGGCGCGGCCCCGAGCACGCGCAGGCGCGCCTGGCCGAGCCGATGATCTGGCATTTTTCTACTGGCGAATAAGCGCCCAGCCGACGCCGCCTGTGCCAAACTCCCGCCCATGACGACAGCAATCAAAGGTTTGGAGCGTCTGCGCGCGGGAAACAGGCGCTTCGTCACGGCCGCCTCGCGGCTGGAATCCCTGGCCAGCGAAATGCGCCGCAACGCGCTCGTTGATGGCCAGGCACCCTTTGCCGCAATCCTGGGCTGTTCCGATTCCCGGGTGCCGGTGGAAATCGTATTTGACCAGGGTCTTGGCGACCTGTTCGTCATCCGGGTTGCGGGCAATGTGGTGGCGCCCTCGCAGATCGGCAGCGTCGAGTTCGCCGCAGAAGCTTTCGGTACGCGTCTGGTCGTGGTGTTGGGTCATTCACGCTGCGGGGCCGTATTGGCGACGCTGGAAGAACTGCAGCGGCCCGAAATCGGCCAATCACTCAACCTGCGGTCAATTGTCAATCGCATCCGCCCCGCCGTGGAGGAACTGGTCAATACGCCACTACGCGAGAATCCAGTCGGGCTGGTCAAAGCCGCCATTCGCGCCAATGTGCGGGCGTCGGTCAATCAGCTGCGCAATGGCTCGCCGCTGCTGGAAAAGCTCATCCGCGAGGACCAGCTGATGGTGGTCGGCGCGGAGTATTCTCTGGAAACCGGCGAGGTCGAGTTTTTTGATGTCCCGGTCGCCGCGGATGAGCGTGGAGCATGACGCATGCCGTACCCGGCACCAGCGGGCGAACCGGCTCTTTGAGGCTGGCCGTGCGGGGAATTTCGTCGGCGCCCCGGACGCAACTCAACAGGGGAACATGTAGTGAACAAATTTCTCATCGGATCGGTAGGCGGCCTGGCCCTGCTGGCGACGACCGCCAGCCGCGCCGGCTCTCCCTTGATCGCTCATTACGAGGAGCGCTTGCAGGCGCTGGGATATGATGCGGGCATCCTGGACGGGGAAGTCGATCAGCAACTGCTAGACGCGGCCGAACGATTCCGCTCAGACCAGGGACTCGCGCCCGGACCGGGCCTGGACCATCGCCTCCGCGAGCGGATCGATACCGTGTATCGCCACCGTTTCGAACCGCCCCCCGCGCCGACTCCCGCCCCGACCGCAAGCCCGACGGCGAGCCCGGTTTTAACGCCCGCACAGCCTGGGACATCCTCCGCCAGCCCGGCGCCTCAGCCACCCGTCACTGCGCCGCCTGCTCCACCGGCCGAAGCTGCCGGTGCGCCAGACCGCACTGGCGACCACCGGCCACCGCCAGCCGCCGATTACCTGCGCAGCGCGCATTATCCCCGCAGCCTGGGCGTGCTATTTGAAACCGCTGCGGAATTTGGCGGCGACAACCTGGCGACCGTGGTGTTCAGCAGCGGCAAGCGCGCGACGATTCGGGCGGGCGCCGGCTATGGTCTGGCCATGGGCCTGTATTTCAAACCGGCCCGGCAGGCGATTTTCGGGCAGGCCCTGGTGGGCTACAAATTCGCGAGCGCGGTCGCCTCCAACGCCACGGTGACCGTGGAACGGGTGGTGGCCAAGCTGGGCCTGGGCTATGAGCGCAGCGGCTGGCGCGCCACGCTCAACGGAGTTCATCACAGCAGCATCAAGGCAGATTTCGACGGCCTGAGTCCGAATGCCGACTTCGAGAACGCGACCGGGGTGGCGCTGGAGCTGGGCTGGCGCTGGATCGGCATCAGCCACACCCTGATGGAGTACAAGGACGAATTCGGCACCAGCTACCAGGCCGACGCAACGGGCATATCAGCGAACTTTGCCTATTAAAACAGCGCGCTTTCCGGCGCGGACGAGGCCGCTGATCCAGCATCGGGCCTGATTCGCGACTGAACCAGCGGATGGCATCGCGGGTTCACATCCGATGGGGAGCATCGGCATGACGATAGAGATCGGCCAGCGCCTGGCAGGGCGCTACGAGGTTCACGCGATCGCTGGCGGGCCTGGCCGCTCCGGCATGGGCGTGGTCTACCTCTGTTACGACCCTGAGGGTGGCGGCACCCTGGCGCTGAAGACCTACCAGGAGCGCGTCTTTCAGGATCAGTCCCTGGTCGGCCATTTCAAACAAGGCGCGGAATCCTGGATGGCCCTGGACCAGCATCCGCACCTGGTCCGGGCGCTTGACGTTTTCGACATTGCCGACCGCCTTTACCTGGGCCTGGAATACATTGCCCCCGATGATGATCAGCGCAATACGCTGGCCCACTACCTGGGCGGCGAGCTGAAACTGGCCACCGTGTTGCGCTGGAGTATCGAGTTCTGTGACGCGATGGAGCACACCCGCAGCCGCGGTGTGACGCCACATCGTGACATCAAGCCCGACAGCTTGATGATCTCCCGCGATGGTGCGCTGAAAGTCAGCGACTTCGGCCTGGCAGGTGACTGGGTTGATTCCGGCGCGGTGGATGCGGATGCCGAAGCCAGCTTCCACCGCAGCATGATCGCGCTGACTGGCGACCGACACATCGTGGGCACGCCGGCCTGGATGGCTCCGGAACAGTTTTGGGGTGAAAGCTCGGTACAAAGCGATGCGTACAGCTTTGGTGTGGTGCTTTACCAGATGCTGGCGCACGGCAGGCTTCCCTATCGAGCCGACGACGATCGCGACTGGGCCACCACACATCAGATCGCCGAGCCGGAGCCGCTGGTCAGTCCGCTTTGGCCAATCGCCGAGCGCTGCCTGGCCAAGGAGCCCGCCAGGCGTTTCGGCGGTTCCGCTCCGGCGACCGGATTTCGAGACCTGCGCGCGGCACTGCGCGCCTTGTAGATGCTGGAAGTTCCGGAACTCAGGCCCCGGAGGTGGCGACCGGCGCCGATCTGCAGGCGCACGATCTCGCCTGCAAAGGTGCATCACTTGCCGCTCTCGGTCTGCACGCCAAAGCGATGGCGGAATTCAAGAAGGCCTTGGCGCTCAAGCCGGATCACGCACCGGCGTACCTCAATGCCGGGGTGACTTTGGCCAAAACCGGGGATCTGGACAACGCCGCCAAATCCTGCCGCAAGGCCATCGCGCTCGATCCCGATCTGGGCGGAGCCCTCAGCAACTGGGAACTGCTCCTGCAACGCCAGGGCGGGACTGCCGAAGCCGCGTTCCGGCGCGCGCTGGAGCTGCGGCCCACCCTGCTGGGCACCCGGCAAAATCTCGGCATACTGCTTTCCGAAGCCGGTCGCCACGAGGAATCCATTGCCTTGATGCAGACTGCGGTCAAACGTGACCCACTCAATGCGGGATATCACTATTCCCTGGGAGTCTCGCGGGAGAAGGCCGGCCAGCACCCACAAGCCCTGCCCAGCTTCAAGGAAGCGGGGCGCCTGCGGCCCGACTGCGCCGAGTACCACTACGGCCTGGGCAATGCCTGGCGATTCCTGGGGGATATGGACGCCGCGGTCGACTGCTGGCAGCGCTCGGCCGAGCTGGACCCGAACCACGCCTCGACCTGGTTCAACCTCGGTGTGGCCTGCGAGCAGGCCAGGCAGATCGGGCGCGCCTATGGCTATCATTGCAAGGCAATCGAGTCCGAGCCGCGCAAGCCCGGGTCCTATTACAACCTGGGCCTGCTTCTGGCCCAGCAAGGTCTGTACGGGGAAGCGGCCGAACATTTCGACCGGTTTTTTGCTCAGGTCCGTGGTCGAAGCCGCCTATGACCCGGAATATGGCGCCCGCGCATCGCAGCGCTGCATCGAGACGCAGATCAGCATTCCGCTGGGCGACTGGCTCCTGAATAAATCCCCGCCGTCCGGCAGCCAGCTGAGCCTCGGCCTGGACGCCGAAACCCTGCGCATCAGGGGCGACGACGCCAGTTGAACCGCCGCCATGACGACGGTCCATCAAGATCAGCCGCGCGG
>JBFIIN010000046.1:0-13607 GCA_041601225.1 Oceanococcus sp. | reverse complement strand
GGCGCCGAGGACATGCTCGACACCGTGCGCGAGCGCACCCAGGACATCGAGGTCGGCCTGCTGATCAACAACGCCGGGTTCACCAACAGCGGGGATTTTCTCGACAACTCGCTGGAGCAGGAGTTGCTGTTGCTGCACGTGAACTGTCGGGCCGCCATGGTCCTGGCTCATCATTTTGGTCAGGGCATGCGCGAACGCGGACGTGGAGGCATGATCTTCTCCGCTTCGATCGCCGGCTATGCCGGCATCCCGTACTGGGGTCAGTACTCGGCGTCCAAAGCCTATGACCTGATCTTGGCCGAGGCCCTGGCCGGTGAACTCGGCCAACACGGCGTGGACGTGCTGGCCCTGTGCCCCGGCGCCACGCGCACTGAATTCGAAAGCTATGAGGGCTGGATTGCCCGATTGATGGTGGCTGAACCCGCGGGCGTGGTCCGGCAGGCCTTGAGCAAACTGGGACGCCGGCATACGACTGTGGCCGGCCTGCTGAATCTGGTGAATGTGCTGGCCACCCGCCTGCTACCGCGGCGGGTCCACTCGTGGCTGTTTGGCATCGTGATCCGGGATATGGTCAAGCATTAGCGGAGCCGCGAAACGCCCCGTCGCCAGAAATCTGAGCACATAATCGATGACCGTCGGGCTGCGCATCATCAGGGGATGACTGTGGTGGACCAGAACGAAATCGCTCATGCCGGCGACTTTGGTGGCCTCGACCGCAACTTTGCCGTCGTCAGGACCCGGAATGATCGCTGACAGCAGCCAGTTGATGCTGGTATCGCCGGCAATGATTCCGACCGGGAAATTGACCGGGCCCAGAGCCCGCGGCAGGCTGTCGGAGCCGGTGCCCAGCTGGCGGCCTGCCGGTCCGTTGAGCCAGGCAAAGCCCGGCATCTCCGCCAACGCATCCACCACCTCACTGCCCTGGTTGGGCGGTCCCAGCATAACCACCCGACCCAGCTCCGGCAGGGGCTGCTGGCTCAGATACTGGCGCAGCAAGATCCCGCCCAAAGAGTGGGTGACGAAATGAACCGGACTCGCGCCGGCCTTTGCGCATGCCGCGCGCCCGGTGTTCACCGCCAGCGGGGCAAGCTCCTGCACAGAATGCTCACGTGATGGGTAATCCACATTCGCGACCACATAGTTGGCCCCTTCCAGCTCCGCGGCAAGCGCCGCCATGGAGCCGGCCGAGCGCAACAGGCCGTGCAGCAGGACCACGCAGGAGGGTGCAGGCGTCGCAGCATCCACGACCGTTGCGAACAGGAACGCCGCGCATGCCGCAGCAGCCCGCCAGTGCCGTTTGTCGTTCATGGCCATTTGACCCCGCAACCGAGAGGTCATGATAAAGCCTTTGCTCACCAGCCCGTCCATGCAGAAGGTGTTCGCGACCGTCCTGATCATGACGCTACTCGGTGCGCTGGTCGCGCACTTCGGCACGGTTTCCAGGCCGATGCCGCTTCCACCACCAAGCGCCGGGCTGGATGTCTATCCCTTGCAGAACCCCGCGATTGATGAAGCCAGCGGCCTGGCCCGCGCACAGAATGGGCGTGCACAGCTTTGGGTGATCAACGACAGCGGCAATCCGGCCCAGCTGTTCCGCATTGACTATTCCGGCCAGGGCCACGCCTCGGTCCGGATCGACGGGGCCAGCAACGTGGACTGGGAGGACCTGGCCAACTTCCGGCGGGCCGATGCGCCCTATCTCCTGATTGCGGATGTGGGTGACAACCGGGCGCGACGCGAATCTGTCACCTTGTACTGGCTGCCCGAGCCCGGGTCTGGATCGCCACGCGCCGAGGTGACGGGAAGTTTGCAGCTGCGTTATCCCGATGGTCCGCGCGATTGCGAGGCGGTCGCGGTCGATGCCAGCGGCCAGTATGTCTATCTGCTCAGCAAACGGGATCAGCCGCCGCGCCTATATCGGGTCGCGCTGCCCCGCACGGATGGACATTTCCGTGGCCAGGCGGAGTATCTGGGCCTCGTTGACAGTTTGCCCTCCCCTACCCCGCAGGACCGTCGGGACGATCCCCGCTACGGTGGTCTGCGCAGCCAGCCCACGGCGCTGGATGCATTCAGCGATGGCTCGGGCGTGGTCGTGCTGACTTACAAGGACGCCTATCTGTACCGGCTGCGCCCGGGACAGCCCTGGATCGACGCCCTCGGCCAGACGCCCCGCGCCCTGGGTCTGCCCCAGTTCAGTCAAGCCGAGGCGGGGGTCGCCTCCGACGATTCCTATTTCGCCGCCTCCGAACAGCTCCCGGCGGCGCTGGTTCGGCTCAAACTGCCGTCAATCCGCTAAGCTTGCGTCCCCCATCTGCTCCGGCCCCACATGCCCCACACCCCGCAAACCTGGCACCCGGATTCCTGGCGGCAATGCCCGATCGTCCAGCAACCGAACTACGCTGACGAAGACGCCCGGCTGGGTGCGAGCCGACGACTGGCTGCCAGACCTCCGCTCGTCACACCCGGTGAAGTGGAACGGATGCGCCGCGAGTTCGCCGCCGCGGCGCGGGGCGAATGCTTTGTCCTGCAAGGGGGCGATTGCGCCGAGAGCTTTGCCGAATGCCAGCCTGACATCATTGCCAACCGGCTACGGGTTCTGCTGCAGATGAGCCTGGTTCTCGTCCACGGCCTGAATCAACGGGTCGTGCGGGTTGGTCGCTTTGCCGGACAATACGCCAAACCGCGTTCGGCCGAGACCGAAGTGCGTAACGGGCTGGAACTGGCCTGTTACCGGGGCGATATCGTCAACTCCCCCGAATTTACCGCGACGGCGCGCGAGCCCGATCCGGAACGCCTGCTGCAGGCGCATGCCCAGTCCGCGATCACCCTGAATTACGTTCGAGCCCTGATCGAAGGCGGTTTTGCAGACCTGCACCACCCGGGCAACTGGGATCTCGACTGGGTCCAGCATTCCGGTCTGGCGGTGCAATACCGCCGTCTGGTCAAGTCGATTGGCGATTCCGTGCGCTTCATGGAAATGGTTGCCGGTCGCCCGGTACAGAATCTGGATCGGGTGGAATTTTTCACTTCGCATGAGGCGCTGCTGCTGGAATATGAAAGCGCGCTGACCCGCCAGCCTGCGGGCCAGGAATGGGTCTACAACCTCGGTTGCCATTTTCCCTGGATAGGAATGCGCACCGCGGCGCTGGGCGATGCCCATATCGAGTACTGCAGGGGCATCCGCAACCCGGTCGGGGTCAAGCTGGGTCCGGGCATGACCCGCGCATGGCTGCAACAGCTCGTGAGTACCCTCGACCCCGCCGCGGAGGCCGGTCGCCTGGTCCTGATCCACCGGCTGGGAGCGGGCAAGATCGCCGACCTGCTGCCGCCGATGATCGAAACCGTCCAACAGATGGGACACCCGGCGCTGTGGATTTGCGATCCGATGCATGGCAATACCCGCACTGCTGACAATGGCATGAAAACACGTGATTTCAATGATATACGCGATGAACTTCAAGCCGCTTTCGCGATTCATGAGCGCTGCGGAAGCCGGCTGGGCGGCGTGCATCTGGAACTCACCGGCGAGAATGTCACCGAGTGCGTCGGGGGCGCGCGCGCGCTGACCGAAGCAGATCTGAAACGGGCCTACCAGTCACAGGTGGATCCGCGACTGAACTCGGAACAGGCCCTGGAACTGGCCATGTTCATCGCCTCGGCAGCCGCCTGATCAGGGCAGCGATGCCGCGTCGAGCAGATGCAGCAGAGCCTCGAAGGCTTCATCCACTTCGTCGACAAAATGCACCAGTTCGAGGTCATCGGGACTGATCAGGCGCTGGGCGGCCAGCGCGTGCAGATCCAGCACACCGGTCCAGAAATCCCGCCCGAACAGGATAACCGGTCGCCGGGGCGACTTGCCGGTTTGCATCAGGGTCAGCATTTCGGCCAGTTCGTCCATGGTACCGAACCCTCCGGGAAGCACGATGAGCACACTGGACAGCTCGGCGAACCAGAACTTGCGCATGAAGAAATAGTGGAACTCAAAGACCTGCTCGGTCGGGATATAGGGGTTTGAACCCTGCTCGCGCGGCAGTGAAATGTTGAAGCCCACGTTCAGCGTGCGGTCCACCTGCGCCGCGCCCTCATGCGCCGCTTCCATGATTCCCGGGCCGCCGCCGGTCAGGATGTGGAAGCGTTCGCCGGGCGGGTGGGTGTCCAGGGTCCAGCGCGCCAGACGTGCGCCCAGCTCACGCGTCATGGCGTAGTAATCCCGACCGTCGCTGATATAGCACTTGCCCGGCCGCAAACGCGCCGAACCCCAGAAGGTTATCGCCCGGTTGATCTGGTGTTGGGCCAAACGCGCTTCGGGGCCTGCGTATTCGGCCAGAATCCGCAGTGGCCGCGCCGCAGGGCTGTTCATGAAGGTCTCATCTTTGTAGGCTTTGATCATGGCTCTCGTCGGGTCCGCACGCGGAGGATGCGCGCAGTTTTCGGCAGTATGGCAATGTTGTAGCGAAATTTATGACAAGAGCGCTGAAGTTTTACGATTGAGGCCCTTGCAGGTCCTGTTTACTGTGTGCCGCATCAATTCAGCAAGCCGTCTCACACGGCAGGGAGCGTACAGATATGGACAAATTCGCCAAGGAGCTGTCGTTTTACTCGGCCTATCATCAGGAGCACACCAATGTCTGGATCCACGTATTCGGCGTACCCCTGATTTCCTTCACTGCCTTCGTGCCGGCGTCCTGGCTGCAGCTGTTCGAAGTGGGCGGCCTGCCGATCACCGCCGCCACCGTCTTTTATTTCGGCACCATACTCTACTACTTCACCCTGGACCGGCTGTTCGCGAGCATCGCCGCGCTGCTCTATGGCGCCCTGCTGATCGCGGCCTATCAGGTTTCGAGTTTGGGTTATGGCATCGGCAGCGCGGTCTTTGTGACGGGCCAGGTCATCGGCTGGTCGGCACAGATTTATGGCCATCTGCACTTTGAACGCAATCGCCCGGCCTTTCTCGAGAACGTCTTTCAGTCGTTCGTCTCGGCGCCCTTATTCATCATCGCCGATGTCTGCTTTCATCTGGGTCTGAAAAAAGACCTGCAGGCCAGAGTGACCCAGGTGCTGGCCGATACCGGCCGCTTGCGTGTGGACGTGCAGGCGAGTTCCAGCTCGGCCTGAGGCTTCGGCAGCGCTGACCCGCACCGCTAGATTCAGGTCAATGCCTGACGGGCGCGAACTGCCAGGATTGGTCGGAGGGTTTCATGGTGGAAACGGCCGTCGGCGTCGAAAACACGCAGTTCAACGCGATTTACCCACGATGGGTCGCCCGCCTCGCCGAGACCCACGTGGGGAGGCCCCGGAAACGCTGGCGCATCTGGCTCAACCAGAATCAGGGGCAACAGCACGCCTGCTTCGATACCGACTCGCGCGACATCTGCGATGATCGCGAATGCCGCTTGCGGGATGACTGCGTCAGACTCCGGGCCGGGTGGCGCCGGTGAGCCACAGGGCCGACGGCAGCCAGTCCGCCCCATGCGCATTTGCGACCGGGCGCCCGGAAACCGCCTACAAATCCAGCCCCTGGCCCGCCTTCGCCGATGACGGTCATTTTCAACCACGAAACCGCGCCCTACATGAAGCGACCGCTCGGATGCTGCGCGGGCCCGAACGTGGGCGAAACTCTGCAACGGCTCGAAGCTGCGCAACGCCTCAAATCTCGGAATGCGCGGCGCAGGAGAGCCGGGACGTGAGGCCGGAAATCCCGTCGACGTACGGGTGAAACCTCAGCCACCGCCAATGTGCCAAGCTCAGGTGCCGCCCGGCACCTGGGCCGATAACCGCCCAAACCTGCAAGGACCGCCCTAAATCACCGCCGCAAGCCACGCCAGAGGCAGGCTCCGCGCCACGCACTCACCCGGAGCCGCGTGCCGAAGACCTCAGACTAGGCTTCGAAATCAGTGCACAGCGCGTGCACCTGCGCAGATTCGGTCACGGTATTGCCACCGTTTCTATTGAAGTCGACCTCGATTGCATCAAAGACCGCCGTGGTCTGAATCGCATACACGAGCAAGGACTCGTCATCACCGCTGACCACCGGCTCCGGTCGGAGGACCTCATCATTCTGAGCACCCTGCAAATAGGTGCGAATGGTGACGTTGGCCTGGCTCCGGCCGCCCGGAAAGCTGATCAGCGCGCCGGCCAAGCTGCCGGCAGGGAAGGCGACTCCGTCCTGCGCGGTCGCGAGCAGGGAGGCCCCGCCGGAACTCACTTCACCAATTGTCAGGGTGGCAAAGCTCTGCAGGTCGTTGTCGATCGCCGCATCGGCATTGCTGGCGTCGCAGTCCAGGCAGTTGCTGCTGGACGCGGTGGCCACGGTCGTGCCGCCAGCGCTCAGCAGTTGCCGACACTGCACACTGAAACTGTCAGTCCGGCCGCTGTTCGATCCGCAGCCGACCAGCACCGTGGCAAGCAGCGCGCCGACCATCAGACGAATTCTGCGTGATGTGAACATGCCCGGAGCCCCTTTGGAGCCAATGTGAATTGGCCTTGAGTATACGTCGCATTGAAAAATTTTCATTGTCAAGTGTGTCAGCCGGCAGTCGTGAGATGGTAGAATTTTTGCCGATAATATAGCTTTTTGGCGAAATGCCTTGGGAGTTGGCGGTGTCAGATAGATCGGATGCAGAACCGTGCCTGCGGACCATCATTGCGGCTTTTGCCACATTGAGCCTGGCGCTCAGTACCGGAGTGCTCGCGCAAACCTCCGGCTGGTACGTGGGTGTGGAAGGCGGCATCAACGCCCTGGACGATGCGGAGAATCGCTCGCGCACGCCGGATACCTTCAACCCGGGCACCGATGAAACCTGTCAACTGGAAATTCCCGGCCTCGCCTGCATCGTGCCCGAAACCGGCCAGCCGGCCAGTTCCACACCGGGCGAAACCCAGATCAGCGAGTCACGGTTCAAGGATGGATTGGCCATCGGATTGACCATTGGCCGCCGCTACCAAAGTGGCGCACGACCGGAGCTCGGCCTGACCTTTCGCGAAAATGATTTTGAATCCATTGTTCTGCAGACCGGTTTCGGCAATCAGAACGGGACGACGGTCACCCCCGTGGATGGTCGGGTGAGGGCCATGGGTCTGATGGGCAATTTCTGGTACGACATGGCGACCGGAACTCTGTTTGAACCGTATGTTGGAGCGGGTATCGGCTTCCGTCAGATTGAACTCGGCGGTGGCGACGCCAACGCCCGGGACGCCAGCGATGATAGTGACACGGTGTTCGGCTGGCAGGCGGGTGCCGGTGCAACTTTCTGGCTGACCGAAATGCTCTCGCTGTCCCTGGACTACCGCTATGTGGGCAGTGAGAACCCCAGCTTCAAAACCTCGCAGCGTCAGCCCCTGTCCTCGGAATATGCCGCGCAAAGTCTGGGCATCGGGCTGCGATATGTCTTCAGCCCGGATGCGCCACGTGACACGGACGGTGACGGGGTGCCGGATTACAAGGACCGCTGTCCTGGAACTCCGCCCGGCGTGACGGTCAACGAACGGGGTTGCCCGGTGGATAGTGATGGCGACGGCGTACCCGACCATCTGGACAAATGCCCGAACACGCCTCAGGGCGTAGTGGTGGACAAGGATGGCTGCCCGCTGGATTCGGATGGCGACGGCGTGCCGGACCATCTGGACAAATGCCCGAACACGCCCCAGGGCGTCGTTGTCGGGCCGGACGGTTGCGCACTGGACTCCGATGGTGACGGCGTGCCGGATTACCTGGACAAGTGCCCGAACACCCCGGCGGGCGTCAAGGTCGACACGCAGGGTTGCCCGCTGGATCTGGACGGAGATGGCGTGTCTGATGACGCTGACCAGTGTCCAGGCACCCCGGCCGGCGCCGAGGTGATGACCGATGGCTGCGCGGTGGGTCAGTCGCAGGTTCTATCCGGCGTGACCTTCGAGTTCAATTCCGCGCGCCTGAACCCCAATGCCAGGGAGTTGCTGCGCCTGACCGCGCAGACCCTGATCGAATCCCCGCGGTTCCGGCTCGAGATTCAGGGCCATACCTGCGACCTGGGCGGCGACAGCTACAACCTGAAGCTGTCGCAGCAGCGGGCCGAGTCGGTACGCAACTTCCTGGTCTCACAAGGCGTGGACGCCGGACGCCTGGAAGCCATGGGCTACGGCGAGTCGCAACCGATCGTGCCCAATGCCTCCGAGGCGGATCGCGAACTGAACCGGCGCGTTGCGTTGAAGGTCTTGTCAAAATAGCCTTCGCCCCCGGCTGGCGCGGTGCGATCGCTCGCCGATCTCCCGCGCCGGCGCGCCCGGCGCGGAACACTCTACGCCGGCCAATCCCCGGCGCCGCAAATCGGACGCTGGGAGTGTGGGCGGTAGGAATCTGTTGAGGTCTGGTGGTGCGGTGCGGTTCATCCAGGGGCTGACGACTTGCCGCTTCGCGGTTCCCTCCCGCTGTCAGCGCTTGGTGGGGTCGGCCCGACAGGACATCCGTGTCCTGGCGGACATCAACGCACCGTCCTGGCGCGTTGACCTCAGTCGCGCTGCCAGCGTCCGGCGAGCCGCCTTTATGCCCCTGAATGAACCGCACCGCCCGGCATGATAGCGCCCGGGCCCGCAGCGCTGTTCGGCGCGATGCCATGGCGCATGGCCACGACCTACCGACCCCACAATCGGTCACGGCAGTTGCTGCTTCCGGCCTCATCGCCGGAATGGCTGCCGGAAGATCACCTGGCGAACTTGGTCGCGGACGCCGTTGCCGCGCCGGATTTGTGTGCGTTCTCTGCGCGCTGCGCAGGCGATGGCCGGCGCCGTCAACCGTTCGAACCTTCCATGATAGTGAAGGTGTACGAGTACGCCAGCGGCTTGCATTCGTCGCGCAAGATGGCCCAGAGGCTGGCCGAAGATGTGGCGTTCCGGGTGCTGGCGGCCAACGACGTCCCGGCCCACCGGGCGGTCCGGGAGCTTCGTCAGCGATCTCGATAAATTCTCTGAGCTGTTTGTCGCTGTGGTGCGATTGGCGCGCGCAGCCGGCCTGATCAGGCTGGGGCGGTGACGGCACCAAGATCCGGGCCAGGGCCTCCAGGCACAAGGCGGATGAGGCGGCCGGGCGCTCCACGGATAGTGAGCGCAATACGCGCGGCCCCACGGCTCGCCAGCCACGCTGGCAAGGCCCACTATTGCCGACGAAAGACGATTCCCGAAGCGGTCTTCGGAGGGATCAAGCACCCGACGGGATTTCGAACATTCAGCTTGCGGGAAGAGTTTGCGGCAAGCGCGCAATGGCTCCTCGTGTGCCTGGCCGCCAACTTGCGGCGGATGCATCGACTCCGATGGCCGGCGTGAAACACGCCGAACCGGTCGCGCTCAGCGACCCCGGGGCCGCCGCAGCGCAGCGTGTCGGCTCCGGACCGCCCGCTGCGCGAAAAGCCGCGGTCGTGAGCGACGCGGTGCCATCAACCCGATCCATCACCCGCCTGGACAACTCCAGGCGCCCACACGCCTAGGCCCTGCCCTGATTGGCCACTGCCTCGGCAGCGCGCCGGACCGCCTCGGCATCGCCAAGGTAGCCATGACTCTGTACTTCCAGGCGCGCGTTCAGTTCAAATTTCAGCGGCGCCCCAGTGGGTATATTGACCTCCAGGATTTCCTGGTCCGAGACACCGTTGAGAAATTTGTAGAGCGCCCTCAGGCTGTTCCCATGGGCGGCCACCAGCACTGTCTTGCCCTGCTTGAGCTGCGGCGCGATGGCATCAAACCAGTACGGCAGAACCCGCTCCAGGGTCAGCTTGAGAGATTCGGTGCCGGGCAGGACACGGGCATCCAGATCGCTATAGCGCGCATCATTCGCCGGGTGCCCAGAATCGCTCTGCGGCATTGCCGGCGGCGGTATATCGTAGGAACGGCGCCAGACCTTGACTTGTTCGTCGCCGTGCTTGGCCGCGGTTTCCGCCTTGTTCAGGCCCTGCAATGCGCCATAGTGGCGTTCATTCAGGCGCCAGGAGCGGTGGACCGGCAGCCACATCTGGTCCAGTTCATCCAGACACATCCACAGCGTGCGTATGGCCCGCCTGAGCACCGAAGTAAAAGCCACATCGAAAACCAGCCCTTCGGCCTTCAGGAGCCGGCCCGCCGCTCGCGCCTCGGCGCGGCCCTGCTCGGTCAGATCCACATCGACCCAACCGGTAAAACGATTATCCAGATTCCACTGGCTTTGACCGTGGCGCAGCAAGATGAGTGTGACTGACATCGTTATCCTTTCAGTATCCGCAAAATCACTGCATTCTACCCAGACGACTGGCGGGAGGGCGCCCCAGCTCGGCACTGATCCAGCGTCCCGTCGCGACCAGGGCGGGCAGATCGATGCCCGTTTCAAAGCCCAGGCCCTGCAGCATGTAGACCAGATCCTCGGTAGCCGCGTTGCCGCTGGCTCCGTGCGCATAAGGACAGCCCCCCAAACCGGCCACCGACGCATCGACGGTTCGGACCCCCTCCTCCAGACAGGCATAGATGTTCGCCAGGGCTTGCCCGTAGGTGTCGTGGAAATGCACAGCCAGACGCTCGATCCCGTCGGCCGTCGCGCAGTCCTTGAGCAAGCTGCGCGCCCGCCCAGGTGTACCGACCCCGGTGGTGTCGCCCAGCGAAACTTCATGACAACCGCGGGTTATGAGTTGTTCCGCAATGCGCGCGACCGTGCTTGCGTCAACGACTCCCTGATAGGGGCAACCCAGGGCACAGGACAGGTAGGCGCGCACTTTCATGCCGTTGTCCAGGCCGGCGGCGACCACCGGCTCCAGACGTGCGAGCGATTCTGCAGTATCGCAATTGATATTCCTGCGGTTGAACTCATCCGAGGCTGCGGTAAATACGGCGACCTCGCTTACCCCCGCCGCCCGGGCACGCTCGAATCCCACCAGATTCGGGACCAGCACCGGATAGGCCACGCCAGGCTCTCGATCCAGATTCGCAAGCAGCTCGGCGGCATCCGCCAGTTGCGGCACCCACCTCGGGCTGACAAAGCTGGTGGCCTCGATCACCGGCAGCCCGCAGCGGGACAGACGTTCGATCAGCTCGCGCTTGATCGGCGTAGCAATCACCTGAGCTTCGTTCTGCAGACCGTCACGCGGCCCCACTTCCACGACCCGTACTCGCTCGACCATCACTTACTCCGTAGCTCTCGCGCCGCAATCATGGCTAGCTAAGGCGCCAGGCGTGATATTTCTCAAGCCAGCCCAGAATCCGCTGCGGCGCGTGCGCCCGCTTCCATTCGCCCGCCACATACTTGTTGGCTTCCGCCAAGGTCGGATAAATATGAATGGTACCCAGAATCTTGTTCAAGCCGATGCCGTGCTTCATGGCCTGGATATACTCCACGATCAGATCGCCTGCATGTTCGCCAACGATGGTGCAACCCAGGATGCGGTCGCTGGCGGGCACGGTGAGGACCTTGACGAAGCCATGCGCGTCCTCATCGGCTATGGCGCGATCCAGATCATCGATTCCGTAGCGGGTGACTTCAAAGGCAATGCCCTGCTCGCGGGCATCCTGCTCATTGAGCCCCACACGGGCCACTTCCGGATCGGTAAAGGTGGCCCAGGGAATGACCGAATAGTCGGCGCGGAATTTCTTGAAATCGCCAAACAGGGCGTTGACCGCCGCATACCAGGCCTGATGCGCTGCGGTATGCGTGAACTGATAGGGACCCGCCACGTCTCCACAGGCATAGATATTCGGATAGTTGGTCTGCAGAAAATCGTTGGTTTCGATGGTGCGCTGGGCGCGAATTCCCAGATCTTCCAGCCCGAAGCCGGTGAGATTGGCTACCCGCCCGACGGCGACCAGAATCTGATCAAAGGGAATTTCAAGCTCTTCGTTCTTGTGCTTACAGACCAGACGTTTTTCGCCTTCGACCACCCGCACGGCCAGGGCGCGGGTGTCGGTTCGCACATCGATGCCTTCGGCGCGGAACTTCTCCGCGACGGCCGCGGCCACGTCCTCATCCTCGCGCGGCATGATGCGCGGCAGCATTTCGACCTGGGTGACCTCACTGCCCAGTCGTGCAAAGGCCTGGGTGAGTTCACAGCCGATGGGCCCTCCGCCCAGAACAACCAGTCGGCGCGGCTGCTCGCGCAGCTCCCAGAGGTTATCGGAGGTCAGATAACCCACGTCCTCAATACCGTCAATCGGCGGTACAAAGGGCCGCGCGCCGGTGGCGATCACGATATGCCGGGTGGTGAATTTCTGCTTGCCGACCCGCACTTCCCAGGGTGAGGTAATCTTGGCCTCGCCACTGATGCACTCGACGCCCAGCTCACGATAACGTGCCATCGAATCGTGGGGCTCGATGGTCGCCACGACGCGCTGCACACGCTCCATCACCTCAGCGAAATCGAACTGCACATCGATCTTCTGCAGTCCCAATTCCTTGGCCCGACGGGCCAGATGCACGGTCTTGGCGGTCTTGATCAGGGCCTTGGACGGCACGCAGCCCGTGTTCAGGCAATCGCCGCCCATGCGTTGCTTTTCGATCAGGGTCACCCTGGCCTTCACCGCCGCAGCAATGTAGGAGGTGACCAGTCCGGCCGAGCCGGCGCCGATCACCACGAGATTGCGATCGAAACTCCGGGGCCGGACAAATCCACTGTAAACCTTGCGGGCGCGCAGCATCTCTACGATCTTCTTGGCGATCAGCGGAAACAGCCCCAGCAGCACGAAGGAAGCGAGCAGCGCCGGCGACAGCAAGCCGCCCAGCGACTCTATGCCAGCGAGCTGAGTGCCGGCATTTACGTACACCAGGGTCCCCGGCAGCATGCCGATCTGACTGACGACAAAGAACGTCAGCACGCGGATCGGTGTCAGCCCCATCAACAGGTTGATGACGAAAAACGGAAAGGCCGGCACCAGCCGCAGCGCGAACAGATAAAAGGCGCCGTCGCGCTCGATGCCCTGATTGATGGTCCTGAGGTTTGGCCCGAAACGCTTTTGCACCGCATCGCGCAGGACGAAACGCGAGACCAGAAACGCCAAAGTCGCGCCGATGGTCGAGGCAAAAGATACGATGACAAGCCCAACCCAGAGACCGAAGAGCGCACCGCCCACCAGCGTCAGTATGGCCGCGCCTGGCAGGGACAGGCCCGTCACCGCTATATAAATCACGAAGAAGCCCAGCAAGGTCGCGCCGGGATAGCCCTCGTAAAGCTGGGAAAACTCCGCCTGCTGGGATTTGAAGTAGGCCAGATTGAAGTACTGGCCCAGATCAAAGACGAAAAACAGCCCGATCAGCACCACGATGACACCGGCAAAGACTGCGCGGCTCTTGTTCATTATTGAGATTCCGGAACGTTGGTTATCGACACAGGGACCAGCGCGTGCGCCGGATTATTTCAGGACTTCCAAGCGTTTGAGCTCGGCCGCGTGACGCAAGCGCAGCTCGCGTCGAAATTCCGCGGCTTCATGGCGCAAACGCTGCTTGGCCGTTTCCGGGACCACCGAGGGGACCGGCGCGGGCCGCTCATCGTCGTCCAGACCGATAAAGGTCAGATAGGCGGACAGGATGTGGCGGCGTTGGCGGCTACGAGATAGCTCCGCTTCCACCCGCACTCCGATTTCCATCGAAGTCCGCCAGGCCCGGTTACATGCCGCGCTGAAAACCAGGG
>JBFIIN010000045.1:0-13655 GCA_041601225.1 Oceanococcus sp. | reverse complement strand
GGTCGTCGGTGTCGGTGCCGATTGGACACACAAAACCGGCGACCCGGTTGCCGGACTTACCATCCGGCCGAGGCAGCCCGATCGGCACCGAGGCCAGCAGGGGCTTGTCTGGCAATGCGCCCTGTTCGGTCAGATAACGGCGAATACCGCCGCCGCTTAGGGCCAGGCAGATATCATTGATTGTCGTTCCGGTGGCCTGACTCAAGGCTTTGAAACGATCCAGTTCAAACATCTGGGTCGCGACCCGGCGATGGGGGGTGATCCGGGTGTTGAACAAAGTCCGCGGCGTATCCAGCGGTGATCCCATGCCGCCATCGGGATTACTGTCAGAGCGAAACATGCCCTTGATTGCATTGGCCAGTTCAGCCGCGCCGCGCACGTTCTCCTCGCCGAAATGCAGGCCATAACGCAGCAGATCGCGGGGCTGACGACGCGGTTTGAGCGGTTCATCCGGCGCGATCCTGGGCGGCGGAATTGCCCAGGGTCCGGACCCGGTCCGCTGCGCGGCGGAATCGGACAGCCAGTTATTCACGAGGCGCAGCGCCGACATACCATCGACCGCGGCATGATGCGTCTTGAAATACACAGCGAAGCGGCGGTTCTCCAGACCCTCGATCAGGTGGCACTCCCACAAGGGCTTATCCAGATCCAGCGCAATGGAGTGCAGCCGCGATACCAGCACGCCCAGTTCACGTTCACCACCGGGGTGCGGCAAAGCGGAATGCCGGAGGTGGTAGTCAATATCGATGCTCTCGTCATCGATCCAGTAAGGCACGAAGCGCGAGCGCGCGGTCCGCGCCAATCGATAATTGAATGGGGGTGTCACGACCGGCTGGCTGCGCATGTGCTGATACAGCTCGGACAGATAGCTGGGCGGCGCATCGTTGGGCAGTTTGAACACCAGCAGGCCGGCGACATGCATGGGTGTGCGTTTGCTTTCCATGCGAACAAAAGCGGCATCCAGCGGATTGAGATACTTCATAGCGAGACTCCGGACGCATGGCGCGCCCATTCAGGCGCCCAGCATAGGTCAAGCCATGCCCGCAGCCGTAGTCCAAAAGGATGATGGACTGGAAGCTGCGCAGCCCCGCGGCTCACCCGCAAACGCAGCGGCGCGATATCGACCTGACCTGCGCCGGCGCCTCGCGAATCGAGGCCCGCGCCCAGCGCATGAGGATATCGTAGTCCGAAAGGATGAAGCCATGTTGCGCCGCCACGAAGACCATTGCCTGCACTCCGGCGCCCCGAATTTCGCGAGCCACGAAACCCCATGCCCACCACCCCAATTCCTGAAGACCAGTATCTGACCACCGCGGGCGGCCTGAAAATCCATTACCAGGATGTCGGCTGCGGCGATCCGGTCGTGTTTTTTCATGGCAGCGGGCCGGGCGCCAGCGGTTACAGCAATTTCAAGGCCAATTATCCGGTCTTCGCACAAGCCGGGTATCGCTGCCTGGTACCCGACCTGCCCGGTTATGGCCTGTCCGACAAACCCGCGGATGTGCAGTACATCAACGATTTTTTTATCCAGGCCCTCCATGATTTCGTATGCGCCCTGGAACTGGAATCGGTGACCTTGCTCGGCAATTCCCTGGGTGGCGCAATTGCCCTGGGCTATGCGCTGGCCTACCCCAGCGAAGTGCGAAGGCTGATCCTCATGGCGCCCGGCGGCATCGAAGAACGCGAAGCCTATTTCGAGATGGAGGGGATCAAACGGATGATGGCCCTGTTTGCCGAAGGCCCCTTGAATGCGGACAGCATGCAGCGATTGCTCGCACTGCAATTGTTCGACGCCGCCCTGGTGACCCAGGACATCATTGACGAGCGGGTCGCCGTCTGTGCGACCCAGCCCGGCACCGTGCTATCCACCATGCGAGTTCCCAATTACACTCAGAGACTGGGCGAAATCAGTTGCCCGACCCTCGGATTCTGGGGCATGAATGATGTATTCAATCCCGTTGGAGGCGCGCAAAAGATCGCCGCAGGGATTCCGCAGGCCAAAATGACCTTGATCAACCAATGCGGGCACTGGGTGATGGTCGAGCATCGCGACTATTTCAACCGCGCCTGCCTCGACTTCCTGGCGAACACATGAGCGTAAATCCCAAGACTATCGAACGATTCAGCGACGAGCTGTTTTCCGCCCTGTGCAGCGGCGAAGTGATCGACCCGCTGACCGAGCGCGAACCCGACCTCAGCATCGATGATGCCTATGCCATCTCGCGCCGCCTGCTGGCGCGTCGGCAATCGCAGGGCGAGCAAAGCATCGGCAAGAAGATCGGCGTCACCAGCGCCGCAGTGCAGAACATGTTGGGAGTCCATCAGCCCGACTTCGGCTTTCTGCTGGACGTCATGGCGGTACCCAACGCCAGCACCTTGAGTTTGGCCGAGGCCAACCTCATCCAGCCCAGAGCCGAAGGCGAAATCGCTTTCGTGCTCAAACGCGACTTGCAGGGCCCCGGCATCACGGAGGCGGACGTCATGGCCGCCACTGACTATGTATCGCCCTGCTTCGAAATCGTGGATTCGCGCATCCGTGACTGGCGCATCAAAATTCAGGACACGATTGCCGACAATGCCTCTTGCGGCGTGTTCGTATTGGGTGACGAAAAAATTGACCCCAGCGGCCTGGATCTGGCCGCTGTGGAAATGAAGATCGCCCGCAATGGCGAGCATATCGCCACGGGCCTGGGCTCCGCCGTCCAAGGTCATCCGGCCACCGCAGTGGCCTGGCTTGCGAACACCCTGGGCCGCTACGAGCTGCCATTGCTGGCAGGCGAAACCATCTTGTCCGGCTCGCTCGCCGCCCTGCTCCCGGTTGCCGCGGGCGACGAATATTTGCTGAACCTGAGCGGCATCGGCACCGCTGCCATCTCATTCACCGCCTGACCGGCTTGCTGCCGCGACGCTCGGGCCACACTGAAGACCCATGAACAAGATCAAATGCGCCATCATCGGCTCGGGCAACATCGGGACCGATCTGCTCTACAAGCTGCAACGCAGCACCGTGCTCGAGCCGGTCTGGATGGTGGGCATTGAAGCCGATAGCGAAGGTCTCGCCCGGGCCCGCGAGCATGGTCTGAAAACCACCCACCACGGCGTCGACGGTCTGGTGCCCCACGTCAGCGCCGACGGCGTGCAGATTGCCTTTGATGCCACCTCGGCCTATGTCCACCGGGAGAATTCGGACAAGCTCACGGCGCTCGGCGTATTGATGATCGATCTGACCCCGGCAGCCATTGGTCCATACTGCGTACCACCGGTGAACCTCAGGGAGCACGCCGGCAAAGCCGAGCGCAATGTGAACATGGTGTCCTGTGGCGGCCAGGCCACGATTCCCATGGTCTACGCCGTTTCCCGAGTGCAAGCAGTGGAATACGGCGAAATCGTGGCCACCGTGGCGTCCAAATCGGTGGGGCCCGGCACCCGCAAGAACATCGACGAGTTCACCCGCACGACCGCCGAAGGGGTATCGCAGGTGGGGGGAGCCAGAAAGGGCAAAGCGATCATCGTGATCAATCCCGCCGATCCGCCATTGATCATGCGCGACACCATCCACTGCCTGACCGAGAGCCTGCCGGATCAGGAGGCCATTACCGCATCGGTGCACGCCATGATCGCCGAAGTGCAGGAGTATGTGCCGGGCTACAGCCTGAAGAACGGACCGGTGTTCGACGACAGGCGGGTCACGATCTATGTCGAGGTTGAAGGCCTGGGCGATTTTCTGCCGAAGTACGCCGGCAACCTGGACATCATGACCGCATCGGCCACCCGCACCGCGGAAATGTTTGCCGAAGAACTGCGCAGCGGCCGTCTGGCGCTGGAGCCCGCCGTCGCCTGAGCCACGGCCCTTTAGAGATCGAAGTCATGGACATGAACGGAATCCAGATCACCCTGCATGAGATGTCGCTGCGCGACGGCATGCATCCCAAACGTCATCAGATCACCCTGGAGCAGATGCGCCAGGTTGCCTGCGCCCTTGATTCCGCAGGTGTGCCGTTGATCGAAGTCACCCATGGAGACGGCCTGGGCGGTTCGTCGGTGAACTACGGCTTTCCTGCGGCCACCGACGAGGAATATTTGCGCGCCGTTTGCCCATTGATGAAAACGGCCAAGATCTCGGCCCTGTTGCTACCTGGCATCGGCACCGTGGACCATCTGCGCATGGCCGCTGACTGCGGTGTAAGCACCATCCGCGTGGCCACCCACTGCACCGAAGCCGATGTGTCCGAGCAACATATCGCGCTGGGCCGGGACATGGGTCTGGATACCGTGGGCTTTTTGATGATGGCGCACATGATTGAGCCGCAGGCCCTGCTCGAGCAGGCACGGCTGATGGAAAGCTACGGCGCCAATACGATTTACTGCACGGACTCGGCCGGGTACATGCTGCCTGAAGACGTCCGGGCGCGGGTCGGCCTGCTGCGCGACGAACTCAGACCGGAAACCGAGATCGGCTTCCATGGCCATCACAATCTGGCCATGGGCGTTGCCAATTCCATAGCCGCCATCGAGGTGGGTGCGCGCCGCATTGACGCCGCCTGCGGCGGGATGGGCGCGGGCGCCGGAAACACCCCGACCGAAGTGCTGGTCGCCGTCTGCAAGCGCATGGGCATAGAGACCGGCGTGGACCTGTTTGGCGTTTCCGATATCGCCGAAGACTTGATCCTGCCCATGCAGGAGACCCCGGTACGCATCGATCGCGACGCGCTGGTTCTGGGCTATGCCGGCGTGTATTCCTCGTTCTTGCTGTTCGCCAAACGCGCGGAAGCCAAGTATGGCATTTCGGCGCGTGAACTGTTGCTGCACCTGGGCGAACGCCGCATGGTCGGCGGCCAGGAAGACATGATTGAAGATGCCGCCCTGACGATGGCGCGGGAACGCGCCGCCGCGTCGGCCTGAAACACAAAGGAGCAGAACATGAGTAAATGGACCGCCGAGCAGATTCCCGATCAAACCGGCAAGACCGCCATCGTCACCGGCGCGAATAGCGGCCTGGGTTTTCATACCGCGCTGGAGCTGGCTCGCCACGGCGCGACGGTCATTCTCGCCTGTCGCTCGGAGCAGCGCGGCCAGAAGGCGCTCAGCGACATTCAACGCGAGGTCCCGGGCGCCCAACTGGAACTCATGCTGCTGGACGTCTCCGACCTGGATTCGGTGCGGGAATTCGCCGAAGAATTCGACGGAAAATACGAGCAACTGCACTATCTGATCAACAATGCCGGGATCGTGATGCCGCCCATGGGCCATACCAAGCAAGGCTTCGAGCGCCAGATCGGCACCAATTTTCTCGGCCCCTTCGCGCTCACGGGCCGCTTGCTGAAAAAGCTGGATGCCACCCCCGGCGCGCGCATCGTCAATGTCGCCAGCGTGGCGCACAAATTCAACAATCTTGATATCGACGATTTGCATTTCGAAAAGCGCAAGTACAACGAGAAAAAGGGCTATGCGCAAAGCAAGATGGCCATCATGCAGTTCACGCTGGAACTGGATCGCCGTTTGCAGGCCGCCGGTTCCGGCACCCGCGCGCTGGCCGCCCATCCCGGTTATGCAGCCACCGGGCTGGCCAATAGCGACATGAAGCTGGCCCGCACCTGGATCGGTCGTCAAGCAATCGGCCTGGGCAATGCCCTGTTCGCCAATACCGCCTTGCAGGGCGCGCTATGCAACCTGTATGCGGCTATAGCGCGGGATGCCCAGGGCGGCGATTACATCGGCCCCGACGGCTTGATGGAAATGCGCGGCGCACCGAAAAAAGTGACCCCTGTCCCTGCCGCCCAGGATCAGGCTTCCGCAGCCCGTTTGTGGGCCAAAGCCGAAGAATTGACCGGCGTCAGCTATTTGTCCGCCGCGCCGGACCCGGTGAACCAGGCCGCCTAGACGCGACTACAGAATGCACTGGCTGGCGCGCGGGCATTCGGCCGTTCGCGCCAAGCGCGGCCGGTCAGCGCGGGTTTTTTCAGGAAGACATGATCCCGGCTCATTGCGCTGAGCCAAGCGGTCCGGCATGAAGCCGAGCCGGGCTGCGGCAGGGACCACGCGATACACGGCACCGGGACCAGGTCGAGGGCTTGGGGCCTGGCGACAATCCGCGCGGGCCAGCGGATGCGCATCTTTGCGCCCGGGCGGCTTATCCATTCCGCGCCACAATCAGGCGATAGCCCTGTTCGCAGAGCTCCGCCAGGCCATGCCCGGATGCAACTGCGCTCTCGATATCCGCGCGCATGGCCGCAGCTTCAGCAGCCGAGGCCGCATCAGCCAGTTCGTCCAGGCCCACCGTCCTGGCGGTGGACTTGACGCTGTGGGCCTCCGCCTGGATGGCCGCCAGATCACGGTTCTGACTTGCGGCCAGCAGGCTGCCGGAACGGCCTGACAATTCTTTGCTGAATTGCTCAAGAATCAGGGGCATCATCTCGGCACCTACATCCGATTCGAGCTGGCGCAGGGCGTCCAGATTGAGTTTCATGTTCCGCCTCCCTCGACCTGCGCCTCGACGCTCGGCCCGGAACCGGTTTCCCGGTGCGTTGCCAATCGTGGGCGCAGCGATTCGTAGAGCTGTTTGAGCAATTGTTGCTTGTTCACGGGCTTGGGCAAATACGCGTCCATCCCGGCGTCCAGAAAGCGATCCGCGTCACCCTGCATCGCGTTCGCGGTGAGGGCAATGATCGGCATATGTCCTTCCTTGAGCTGGCGAATTTCGCGGGTCGCGGTAATACCGTCCATCTCAGGCATGTAAACATCCATCAAGATCAGGTCATAGCACAGCTGCCGGGCCGCGGTGACCGCCTCCTGACCGTTGTGAACGGCGTCGACCACGTAGCCCGTATTGTTCAGCATCGCCCGGATGACCATCTGATTGGTCGGAGAATCTTCGGCAAGGAGAATCCGCACGGTCGGCCATCCGACGTCCGCCGGCAGCGGAGCCAGCACTTCCGGCGTCGCTGGCTGTTCAGGTGATACCTCTGCGGCCAGCGGGAATTCCAGATTGATCCGGAACGTCGCGCCTTCCCCGGGCCGACCTTCAGCGCCGATCTGCCCCGCCATAAGCTGCACCAGGCGCTTCGAAATGGCCAGCCCCAGGCCGGTGCCCGTGAAGCGACGCGCAGAATTGGTGTCAAGCTGAGTGAAGGTTTCGAACAAACGGTTGGCTTGCTCCGTGTCGAATCCGATCCCCGTGTCCTCAACCTCAATCAACACGCGCAGCCGATCATCCAACACGCTCGCCGATGCCCGTAATTTGACCGTTCCAGCATCCGTAAATTTGATGGCATTGGACAGGAGATTCAAAACAATCTGGCGAAGTCGACCTTCATCGCCAATAACCCGCCGGCTCAGAATCGCGTCGATCTCCGTTTGCAGTTCCAGGCCCTTGAGTCGGGCCTGGGCTTCGACCAGATGAACCGTGCCCTGGAGAGTCTGTTCCAGCGAAAATACATTCTGGTCAAGCTCCAGCTTGTCTGCCTCCAGCTTGCTCAAATCCAGAATCTCGTTGAGTATTTCCAGCAGGTGCAGCGCGGAATTGTGGGCGGTCTTGACATATTCCAGCTGCTGCTCGGACAAGCTCTGGTCGTCGCCAAGCACGCTCAGCAGCCCCAGCACGCCGTTGAGTGGCGTGCGAACTTCGTGACTGACCGTGGCCAGGAAGGCACTTTTCGTGCGATTGGCCTGCTCGGCCCGTTCACGGGCCTCCACCAAAGCAAACTCATCCGCCTTCTGACGGGTGACATCCATATAAAAGCTGACGATTCCGCCGTCCCGCATCCGGCGTTCCACAACCTGAATTATGCGGCCATCGGCCAGCCTCTCTTCATACTCACCGTAGCGACCCGCGCGCCTTTGCATAGCGCTGGCAATGTACGCTTCGATCTGCTCCTGCGAGTCAGCTTGCACGCCGTCAATCAGCCCTCGCGTCAGGCCAAAGCGCAACACGTCGGCATAATGCCGCCCCGCTTGCAAACGGGGTCGGCAGGGCCGATACAGTTCGCGGTAGTTTTCGTTACAAACCGCCAAAAAGTCATTGGCATCGTAAATGACAATACCGTCCGGCAAAGCCTCAATGGCATCGCGAAATTGCGACTCGCTGCGTTCGAAGGCGGAGGTTGCCATGGCAATCGCACGCCGCATTTTCGTCGGCAAGCGCAGCAGAAAAAACACCAGCAAAACTACGATGCCGGCGAGCACGACGACTCCGGCGCGGAATGACCATTCTCCCGGCCAGCTCTGCGGCCACCCGCCCCGAGGCACCATCGCCAGCTCCCAACTGCCGGCCGGCAACGAGATGCTGCCGATGATGGGTGACTGCAGGAACAGCTCGGAATCGCCGAAGAAAACCGCTCCCGACGCCCCCAGAGCATCGCGCCCCCTGAGTGCATAGCGGTAGTCCTCGTCGGCAGCTCGCAGACCGACCTCCTGCCATAATCCCGGCATATCGATCAGGGCGGTCGCGAAACCCCAGAACCGCTCAACCTCGTTCTCGGCAACGAAAATTGGCAGGCGGGCGATCAGCGCTTGCCCGCCCTGAATCAGTTCCATCGGTCCGGCAAGCCAGATCCGCCGCGCCTTGATCGCCGCGGCCGCGGCACCACGCCGTTCGGAATCCGCAAGCAGGTCATGCCCGATGGCGCGCTGGTTGATTTCCAGCGGCCAGACATAGGTCACCACCCCCCCCGGGGCGAGCTGCAGACTGCGTATGCTCCCAACTGACTCGGCCAGTTCGGCGGCCAAGCGGGCAAATGCGACATTGTCGGCCCTGCCGCCCGCGTGCACATAGCCGCTCAGGGCATGAACCAGATGAACCTTGGCGTTCAGCGCACTTTCAATGGTTCCGCGCACCAGGCTCAAACGCTGAACCACATCGTTCTTGACACGTCCCTGATAAGCCTTGAGCTGCTGGAATTCCCAGATTCCACCACCGACCATGACAGTTAGCCCGACAAGTGCGGACAGAACGGCTGCGCGGGCCGTGCTGGTGAATTGCGACCCCAGACGCTGGACCCGGCTCGGCCCGCCGCCGATCATGCGCGGCCGATCTCGACGTTCGGTCGGGTCGCCGCCGCCCAGACGGTCCGGATCTCGCCGAAATTCGGCTTCCACCAGCAGCGCGAGATCGCGCAGCTGATTCCGCTCATCCCCGGAAAATTGCCGCGGAACAAAATCGATCAGACACAGGGTTCCGACATTGAGGCCACTGGCCGCACGCAGCGGCTGGCCGGCGTAAAACTGAATGTGTGGCTCGCCGACAACCAGTGGGTTGTCGGAAAAACGGTCATCCAGAGAGGCGTCCTCGACCACAAACGCCGAATCCGATGCGATGGCGTGGCCACAAAATGAAATGGAACGTGAAGTCTCCTTCGTGCCTATTCCCTGAGCTGACTTGAACCATTGCCTCTGCTCATCGACCAGGCTGATCAGAACAACCGGCACATCGAAGAGCTTTTGCGCCAACCGGGTAATGCGATCGAATCTTTCCTCGGCGGGGGTATCCAGCAGATTCAAGGCATGCAGACTGTCGCAACGGGGCCCGTCATTGCTAAGAGTCGGGGCAGGTTTCATGTGCTTTTTGCCTGCGTATTCGACGCTTCGGCGCCGACAAACTTGCTGATCTTTGCCAGCAGCATTTCCCGATCAATGGGCTTTCGCGCAAAATCATTCATTCCCGCGGAGCGGCAATTCTCGATATCTTCCGCAGAGCTGTTCGCGGTCAGGGCGATAATGGGAATAGCGCTCACCGCGCCCGACAGTTTCCGGATTTGCCGGGTCGCCTCCAGGCCATCCATTCCCGGCATGCGCAGATCCATGAGAACCAGGTCAAAAGGCTCGCGCAGCAACGCGCTGAGGGCCTCGCGTCCATCCTCGGCAATACTCACCGACCAACCGGCCCGGGTCAGCATCGCCTTGGCCACCATCTGATTGGCCGGACCATCTTCGACCAGGAGCAGCTTGCCGTACCGGCCGAGCACCGCACTCGGCCTGGCGTCCTCGACAACCGTCGACGGACCACCGGATAAAGCCGCACCCAGTGACTCGCATGACACGGGCTTTTGCAAGTAGCGGCCTCCGGCCTCAGGCGGCGCATCAGTCGGAATCTTACGCGACATCACGATTCTGGACTGCCCAGGCCACCCGAGCTCGACCAGGGCCTCTTCAAGATCGCGCAACGCAGTATCGAGCCCGTCCGCGTCAATCAGCGCCACCATGCCGGTTTCCCAGCTCAGGGTCCGCAGGTCCCGCGCGGACTGCAGAATCTCGGCGCGATGCCCCAGCGCCGTCAACTGCCTCCTCAGAACATCCTGTAACACGGTGCTGGTGGACAGGGCGTAAACACGGGCATCAGCGCGTGGACTGGCCGCATGTTCCCGTTCGCGCACCACAGCAATGGGCAGCTCAAACCAGAATACGCTGCCCTGGCCATATTCGCTCTCAACGCCGATACCGCCCCGCATTTTCTGCACGAGCCGCCGTACGGTCACCAGGCCCAGACCCGCGCCGGAGTGACGGCTGCTTTCACTGTCGTCAACCCGCGCAAATCTTTCGAACAGGCCTTCGCGATCGGCCTCCGAGATCCCCACGCCGGTATCCTGGATCTCAATGCGCAGACCGGGCTTGTCCTGGTCGTCCTGAATCAGAAAGGCCCGCAGAGCGATGCCGCCCTGCTCGGTGTACTTGATCGCATTGCCCAACAAGGCCTGGATGATTTGTCGCAGCCGGACCCCGTCGCTCCGCACGATCTGCGGGACTTCAGGAGCGATGAAGTACGCTAGGTCCAGGTCACGCTCGGACGCCGCAGCCACATTCGCCTCTATCGCCCCGGAAATCAGCTCAGGCAAATCCAGCTCGACATCGTCAGGCTCCCATTCATCCGCCTCGATGCGCGAAAAATCGAGCACGTCATCGACCAGTACACGCAGAGCCTGAGCCGACTTCTTGATCGTCGCGGCGTAAAGGCGTTGCGATGCGCTGAGACTCTCATCCAGCAGCAGATCGGCCGACCCGAGCACCGCACTCAGGGGCGTCCGCAATTCGTGGCTCATATTGGCCAGAAAACGGGTCTTGGCGCTGTCCGCGAGCTCCGCAGCGTGGCGGGCCTTTTGCATCATTTGCTCCTGGGCCACACGCTCGGAAATGTCCCGGACAAATGCGGTGAACATTTGCTGCCCGTCCACGATCAGCGGGATCACGGTCAATTCCGCGGCGAAGTCGGAGCCGTTCTTGCGATGGGCCAAAACCTCGACCCGGTTGTTCAGGACCGGTCCGGCCCCAGTTTCGAAGAACCGCCGCATACCATCATGGTGCGCTTGCCTCAGCTGCGGCGGAATCACGATTTCCGCCACGTCGCGGCCCATCGCTTCGTCGCGGGCGTAGCCGAACAGGGCTTCGGCCGAAGGACCAAATTCGATGATGCGGCCTTCACTGTCGATGGTGATCAGAGCATCGAGGCTGGCGCGCGCGATCGCCGCCATGATCGTGCTGCTGGCCGGCGAGGTCTGGCCGGTCGATGGCTTGTCAATGCTGGCCTTGCGCATCAGCTAGCCGCGTCGGCCAGGCGGCCTCGGCGCACTCCAAGCCTGCAGCGCTTCCGCCATCGCCACAGGTCGTCCAATCAGATATCCCTGCAACATATCGCAGCCCAGCTGCGTCAACATTCGGGCCTGACTAATGGATTCCACGCCTTCCGCGATGACCGCCAGACCCAGACTGTTGGCCATTGCGACGATCGCACTCACAATCCGGAAATCATCCAGATTGTCTTCAAGATCGCATACGAAACTCTGGTCGATTTTCAATCCGGTAATGGGCAGATCACGAAGATGACGCAGCGATGAAAATCCGGTGCCAAAATCGTCCAGCCAGATCGAAACGCCCAGATCGCGCATGTGCCAGAGGTTACGCTCCAGACTTTGACCCATCTGCAAGAGGGCTGATTCGGTGATCTCCACATGAACTTGCGAGCAATCGATATGCGCGGCTTTGAGCCAGTTCTCAAACGCGCCGGACAGACCGGGCCGGATGAGCTGGTTGGCAGACAAATTCAATGCCACGTGCAGATCGGCGGGAATGCCGTGAGCCACCCGATCCTCGCTGACATGTTGCAGCAGGTAATCCCAGATCTCGTGAATCACTTCGGAAGATTCGACCAGGGGTATGAATTCGCCAGGCGCAACGGCACCGAGCGTGGGCGAGTTCCAGCGCATCAGCGCTTCGAAGCCGCGCAGCTTGCCGGTCACCGCATCAACCTGGGCCTGATAGTGCAAATAGAGTTCCTGCGCGATCAGGGCCGAGGAGATGTCCGCCGGCGTCAGGCCGCCACCGATGCGCGGGCTCGCGGAGCGATCCATGAAATTTTGCATAGAGCTATCCTCCCGATCAGCCAGACAGCTGAGCTTCATCAGCCCAGGTCTTGATCTTGCGGTAGATCGTGGAAGCGCTCACCCCAAGGTGAGCCGCGGCCACGGGAATATTCCCATCGCATTGCGCAATCGCGTTTTCGATCGCCGATTTCTCGGTCAGCCAGAGGGGCTCAATCGCGCCCCCGGGACCCGGCCGGCCAGCGGCCTCCACAGCCCTGGCGGCCACTGGTTTGACCGACCTGGCGCGATCCGGCCCCGGCGCCTGCATGTCGACCGCCGAGAGGGGCTCCGGCAGCATCGCAGGCGTGACCTCCCGGGCGTTGTTCAGCAGCACGATGTTATGCACCATGTTGTGCAGCTGCCGCACGTTCCCCGGCCAGTCATAGTTCATAAGAATCTTCTCTACGGGCGGGGAAAAGCGTTCGAAATCGCGCTCCTCGATTTCGCTCAGCTGGGCCAGAAAGTGCCGCGCAATCTGCAGCACGTCATGTTCGCGCTCGCGCAAGGCCGGCATGCGAATTGGAATCACATTCAGCCGGTAATACAGATCTTCCCGGAAACGCCCCTCGCCGACCAGTTGCAATGGCTCGCGGTTGGTGGCGCACACGAACCGGACATTGACCTGAAGGGTCTTGTTGCTCCCGACTCTCTGAAAAGTGCCGGTCTGAATGAACCGCAGTAACTTGACCTGCAGGTCAAGATCCATTTCGCCGATTTCATCCAGAAACAGGGTGCCGCCATCCGCCCGCTCAGCAGCGCCCGGCCGGTCCGCGCTCGCGCCGCTGAAGGCGCCCTTCACATGACCAAAAATTTCGCTTTCGAAAAGTTCACGCGGAATGGCCCCGCAATTGATGGCCACAAACGCTTTGTCCGCCCGATCACTGCGCTCGTGAATTGCCTGCGCACACAGTTCCTTACCGGTGCCGGACTCTCCCGTGATGAACACCGATGCCCGACTGCTCGCGGCGCTGTCGATGATCCGATAAACCACCTGCATGGACAGCGAGCGACCGACGAAGCCCGCATAACCGTCACGCTCGATTTGCTCCCGGATCAGGCGAACTTCCTGATTCAAACGGGCGCGATCCAGCACGTTGTCCACCGTAACGGTCAAGCGTTCCGCGCTGAAGGGCTTTTCCAGGAAGTCCACAGCGCCCAGGCGCATGGCGTCCACGGCCGATTCCACCGAGCCATGCGCGGTGATGACAACCCGCGGAAACTGAGCGCCGGCCTCTTGCAGCTTGCGCAAGATGTCATGCCCATGCATGTCGGGCAGCTGGAGATCGAGCAGCAGAATATCCGGCTCGC
>JBFIIN010000044.1:0-13676 GCA_041601225.1 Oceanococcus sp. | reverse complement strand
CTCGCGGCCCGGAATCTGCAGGATCGGGCAATCGCCGCCTGGATTGGTCTCATTTCGTGGACCGGGTGCCGACCGTCATGGTCGAACTGGCGACCCGGGCAGCGGGTACGCGGCATGCGGGGGATGTCGTAGACTCTGCCCCGGAAACTATCGGGTATTGGCCCGTTACGGGGGAGTGCGATGCAGGCAGGTGTGAGCGGAGTCTGGTTGATTCTGGGGCTGATTCTGGCGCCGGCCGTGGCATTGGCGGACTACTCGGCGTTCGTCGAAACCTATGAGAGCAAGCTCGCCGTGCTGGGTTTTGATCCGGGCGCGATTGACGGCCGGTTTGATCGTGAACTGGCCGGAGCGGTCAGCCGGTTTCAGAGCGCAAATGGCTTGAAGGTGACGGGCAATCTGCAGCGTGAAACCCGGGCCGCCATAGACGCGGCCCTGCCGTCCTTGCCGGCGAACTGGCGCGCGGCGGTTTCCGTTCCTGAGCATGCCCCCGACTCCCGTGGACCGGAGCAAGCCGTCCCCGGTCTGCGGCGACAGGCGTATCCTGCAGACACAACTGCAGATTCGCCCGCTGCGGTAATTTCGGCAACCACGCCCATTTTGCGCCCGGCGGCCGATGCCGCGCGTGGGGCGGTGGTCGGGGCAAACGAGCGACAAACTTCAGTACCGCCACCGCAGCGTTTTCTGGGTGGCAGTGAGTTTGGCGGTCGCGAGGCGAATCGCGCCGCGCTCAATTGTGTCAGCCCGGCAGCGCCGCCCATCTGCGAGTGCCACTGCGCGAGCGACTAGCCGCGGCACCGAAAGGGGCCGGCCGGAATTGCGCGAGACTGGGGGCTGCTGCAGGTCCGTCGATCGCTGATGCGCCCGACTTGCGGCATGCCGAATCCGCGCTCAGGATGAAGCCTCAGTCCGGACCGTGATTCAGCGGCGGTCGGTGGATTGGTTTTGCGGAATCCACGTTTTCGAATTCACCCTCAATGATCACGCCGTTATGCGAACCGGGGCGGCGAAGCTCCACGACCGCTGCCCAGCGCCCGGCCAGGCGCAGTCGCACCGTTCGCGGCAAGAGGGCCAGGGCCAGCAGGTCGCTGAGAAAACCGGGCAGCACCAGCAGCAGGCCGGCGACAAAGCCCAGTGCGCCGGCGAGCAATTCCTGGTTTTGCGGTTGACCGCGATCCATGGCGGTCCGCAGTACGATCAGAGTCTGCAGGCCTTCCCGCTGAATCCAGGCTATGCCCAACAGTGCCGCGCCCAGGAGCAGGCTCAGAGTGATCAGGCCGCCGAACTGATCGGCAGCCCGGCCGATCAATACGGCTTCGAAATAGAACCAGAGGATGAGCAAAATCAATCGCATGGTGACCAGCTTAGCGGGCTTGCGCAGGGTCGGCGCTGGACCGGCGGGCGAATTCCCGTCCGGGCGCTGGGGGCTGGGGTACAAGCCGGCTGAGCGCCAGCGACATGGCCGCGATGGCTGCGCCTATGAGAAACACCGCCGCGGGACTGGAGAGCCAGATCAGCCCGAGCCCGGCGGGCAGGACCACCGCGGCGATGTGGTTGATTGTGAAGCTGACCCCGGCGGTGGCCGCGATATCGGCCGGATCGGCGATTTTTTGGAAATAGGTCTTGCTCGCAATGGCCAGAGCGAAGAACAGGTGGTCTACAAGGTAGAGCACCGCGGCTATGGTGGCGTTGCTGACCAATGCGTAGCCGCAAAATACCAGGATCAGTCCCAGATATTCGATGCCCAGCGCACGGCGTTCGCCGATGCGGCCGATCAGGCGGCCGATGGGTTCGGCCATGCGCCAGTTGAGCAGATGATTGAGGAGATAGAGTGCGGCGACATCCGACACGCTGAAGCCAAAGCGCTCGACCAGCAGAAAACCGGCGAAGACCACAAAGATCTGCCGTCGCGCACCGCTCAGGAAGGTCAGTGCGTAATAGAGGCTGTAGCTTCGCCGCAGCACGATGCCACGGCGTTGTCGGGTCCGGGCCGGGAATGCCGGAAAGACGATCGCCATAACCAAGCACAGCGCCAGACAGAGACCTCCAGCCCAGGCATAAATGGCTGCATAGTCGAGCGCGAGCCATTCGCGGGCCAGCCACAAGCCGGCAAAGACCAGCAGGGAACTGAAAGCCCCCACGCCGACCAGTCGCCCCAGCATTTGCGGAGCCACACTCTGGTCAAACCATTGCAGGGAAAGGGATTGTTTGGCGGTTTCGAAGTATTGGAAGCCAACGGACATGATCACGGTGGTGACATAGAGGCCGGCGATACTCGGAAACAGGCCGGTAATCGCCACTCCGGCACCCATGGTCGCCAGGGCGAGTAGAGCGAAGCTCTGCTCGCGGATGATCAACAGCACAAATACCGCGGTGAAAGCCAGAAAACCGGGAATTTCGCGCAGGCTTTGCAGGATGCCGATCTGGGCGCCATTGAAGCCGGCCCGCTCGATGGCAAAATTGTTCAGCAAAGCCTGCCAGACCGCAAAGGCCAGTGGCGTGGCAATTGACATCAATACCAGCAGAGTTGACGGGTCGCGACGCAGCGTCACCATCGGGGGTCCGGTCGGGCGGGCGGCAAGCTTAGTCGATATCGGTCAGACCATCCTGCGCGCTTGTGCAGGCGTCGTACGGCTCGCGCCGCGATCACAGGCATCGAAGATCATGGGCAAGTTGGCGTTGACCGCGCGAGGCAATGGCCAACCGCCGAACTGCGTGGCATCAGCAGGTCTGGCGCAAGCCGCCCTCACCAAGATTCGAAAAAACAGACTTCGTCGTGCGTGCGGAGCCCGCCTGCCGTGCACGCTGGGCGCCAGCGGAGGTCAGCATCAGTTCCAGGCCGTGGGCACTGCCCCGCGCCGAGATCTGGCCCCGCTCCAGCAAGATGCGAATCGCGTCGCGGAAATGGTGCTCACCTAGCCGCGTGCTGTTCCAGGCGTCGCGCAGATCGTCCAGCAGCAAGGCTTGCTCGGAGCCAAGCATCAGAAAAGTCTGCAGGATCGGATATGTCAGTGTTTCGTCATTGAGGATCACAGAACTGCTCCCAGGCGATGTGGTGTCTGGGATCGACAATAGACGCGCAATGCGGAAGAAAACGTCAAATTTTTGGCGCGCCCTCCTGAATTCTCCAGGCCGCTGCCGTTGTCGAGATTCTAGCCGCGGCGCGGGCCGAAGCTGGCTTCGGAAGCGCCCAGACCCAGCTTCATCGCGATTTTTTGATTCTTGCTCACAAACATCTTGCGCTGGAAGCGCCGCTCGTTTGCCAGAGCCGATCTCTCGGTCGCGCGCCAGTTCTCCTGGAACATCGCTTTGGTGGCGGCCAGCGCATCCGGCGAGCGCGTCAGCAACCGGCCGATAATCTCCTGGGTGGCGGCGGCGGGATCATCCGCTATCCGGGTGATCAGGCCCATGCTCAGGGCCTGTTCGGCGTTGATGACCTCACCGGTCATCGCCAGCAGTTTGATCTGATCCATGGGCAGCAGTTCGCGCAGAGTTACGGTGCCACTCATGTCCGGCACCAGCCCGTATTTGACTTCCATCACCGCGAACTGCGCGCCGGGACTGGCAATGCGGAAGTCCGCGCCCAGTGCGATCTGCAGGCCGCCGCCGAAACAATGACCGTGAATCTGTGCGATCACGGGAACCGGCACCCGCCGCCAGACCATGCAGCATTCCTGATAGATGTTGGTGCCAGGGCCGCTGGGCTGGACGAAACCTTGCACGGCGTGACGAACATCCTTCATGTTGGCTTTGATATCCAGACCCGAGCAAAAGGACGGGCCGGCTCCGCGCAGGATGACCGCGCGCAGAGACCGGTCTTTCGCCAGTCGGCGGCCGACCGCAACCAGGCCGCTGAACACCGCCCAGTCGATCCCATTGTGCTTGTCCGGTCGATTCAGAATGACGTGGGCAACCGGCCCCTGCTGTTCAATCAGAATGGCGTCGCTCATGGGCAGTCTCGCTTGTAGGAATCGCGGCGCACGATGCCAGCCGTCGGCCGCTCCGGCAAGCCGTGTCGCCTAGGCAAGCTTCCGCGTGTGCATTACATTGCGCCTAATCGCCGGGGCGTGAGTCGCGTAGGGGCGCGAGCCGCGGTCGGAACCAGGATTCAAGGGGAGGTCGAAATGCAGTGGCAGGGACGTTGGATGAAGGCGGTATTGGGCGCGAGCATCGCGCTGGTGGCCCCCGTGCAGGCTCAGGATCGGGCCGGTGACGATACCGTGAAACTTGAGGCCGTGGTGGTCACGGGGTCGCGGATCAAGAAGGCCGTGATCGAAGGCGACTCACCGGTGGTGACACTGTCGGCGGACGAACTGGCGGCTTCGGGGGTGACCTCGGTTGGCGATATTTTGCAACGCCTGTCGGTGAGCAGTTCCTCGCTGAACACCAAGTTCAACTCGGCAGGCAACTTCGGCTTTCCCGCTGATGGCGGTGGCGTCGGCTCGGGCTCGACCACGGTGTCGTTGCGTAATCTGGGGGCCAAGCGCGTGCTGGTGCTTGTTGACGGACTGCGGTGGGTGAATGAGTCCTCGGCATCAGGCGTGTCAGCCGCGGTGGATCTGAATACGATCCCGTTCAGCGTTGTTGATCACGTCGAAATTCTGACCGACGGCGCATCGGCGCTTTACGGTTCGGACGCCATCGCCGGTGTGGTGAACATCGTGACCAAGCGTGAGTACGACGGCCTTGGTCTGCGCCTTTATGCCGCGGACTACGCAACCGGTGACGGGACCAATGCCACAGCGAATGTCACATTTGGGTCCAGCGGTCGCAGCCATAACTTCGTCGCGGATATCAGCCACTACGACCAGCAATTGATCAGCTCCAGCGACTTCGGGCAGGCGCGGGAGCCCATTCCGGGTACGGGCGTGAATTTCGGCAGTTCCGCATTGCCGACCACCCGCAGCGTGTTTTTCAACGAACCTGCGAACGATGAAGAGGGTGGTTTGTGCCCGCAGGTCGATACCGATGATGATGGCGTGCCTGATCGGGCCCTGTGCAATATTACCGCCAACGGCGTAGCCGAGGGCCCGGACTTCGTGCAGCAGTTTCCGGAGGGCTTTCACCAGTTCACCAACGCCGATCGATTCAATTTCGCCCCGTTCAACCTGTTGCTGACGCCTTCCGAACGAACCTCGCTGTTTACCCAGGCCAGTTTCGAGTTGGGCACTGGCCTGACGGCATACTTCAAGGGCCTGGTTCAGAACCGGGAGTCACAGAACCGCGCGGCTCCGGAGCCGATTTTTATCGGCCCGGGTGCAGGCACCGGGGGCCTGGCCGATACTGTCAGCGTGGATGAAAGCAATCCTTACAATCCTTTCGGGATTACCCTGGATGCCCAGGATAATCTCGTGTTCGCCGGCCGGCGTCCGTTGGAGGGTGGTCCGCGCATTTTCAGTCAGAATGTCGACACCCGATATTTCGCCGCCGGACTGGCGGGTGATTTCAGCTGGCTTGAACGCGCTTTCTTCTGGGATGTCAATGCGGTCAGGGCGAGCAACAAGGCCAGTCAACGGGTGGTCGGCACCTACAACATCGCGAACATTGCGCGCGCACTGGGCCCGATCGACGAGTGCGTCGCACCCTGTACCGCGCTGAATTTTTTTGGGGGCCCCGGCACCATCACCGCCGAGATGCTGGATTACATTTCCTTCGTCGAAGATGACTTCAGCCGGCAGGACCTGAGCCTGGTGACTGCCAACATCTCAGGTATGGCTCTGGAGTTGCCGTCCGGGCCACTCGAGTTTGCCGCAGGCTATGAATACCGCGATTTGAAGGGTTCCTACCGGCCGGACGCGGTGGTCATTGCCGGTGAATCCAATGGCGTGCCGTCTCTGCCCACCAGCGGGGGCTACGATGTCCATGAGGTCTACGTGGAATTGAGCGTGCCGCTGCTGGCCGATATTCCGGGAATTCGGAACCTGGATTTGAGCGTGGCTTCGCGGTATTCGGATTATTCGACATTCGGCGATACAACCAACAACAAGCTGGGATTGCGTTGGGCCGTGTTCGACGATCTCACGCTGCGCGGAACGGTGGCCGAGGGGTTCCGCGCGCCCTCGGTGGGTGAGTTGTTCGGCTCGCCCGCGCGCTTTGATGCCAGCATCGAAGACCCCTGCTCGGGGGCGACCGACCCGCAGACCATTGACAACTGTCAGGCGCAGGGTGTGCCGCCTGGATTCCAGCAGGCCAATACCCAGATTTCGGTGCGTACCGGAGGCAACCGTGCGCTGCAACCGGAAACCGCCGACAGCCTGACCCTGGGTGCGATCTACAGCCCGGCCTGGGCTGAGGAGCTGAGCTGGTCCAAGCGCCTGGATTTCGAGCTGACCTATTACAAGCACGAGGTCGATGACGCGATTCAGGCTGTGGATGCGCAGACCCTGCTTAACCGCTGCGTGGCGACGCTGGACCCGGCATTCTGCTCAGGGATTAGCCGCGGTCCGACAGGAGACATCAATGGATTTGATAACAGCCTGCTCAATCTGGGCAAAGTGGAAACCGAAGGCTTCGATTTCGGCATCGATTGGGCGGGGCCCGAACTGGCCCTGGGGCGCCTGGGTGCCAGCCTGCACGCCACCAAGATCGAGAGCTATACGGCGATTTCCAAGGCGACCGGCCTGGCCGAGCCCCGGCGGGTCGGAGTTGAAGTGGCCGATAGCGGAATACCGGAGTGGCGCGGTACTTTTCGCCTGAACTGGAGCCTGGGTGACGTTGATGCCAGCTGGGCTCTGCGCTATCTGTCCTCCCTGGTGGAGGATTGCGGCGGCGCGGCGAGCTTTCCGGTCTGTGACAACCCGGCTGAGGCCAAGAACAAGCTCGATGCCGTGATCTACAACGATCTGCGGGTATCCTGGACGCTGCCCGTAAGCCGGCAGGCCACCCTCTCGGCCGGGGTCAACAACCTGTTTGATCAGGACCCTCCGGAATGCCTGAGCTGCTCGTTGAACGGCTACGACGCCTCGCTTTACGACCTGCCCGGACAGTTTGGCTACGTGGAGGCCACAATTCGCTTTTGATACCGGGGCCGCGTCGATCCGGTTCGCTGCGGCGCGCTGATGGGGCAGAGTTCGGCAGCTGAGTATCTGCGGGACTTACTGCAGGATTGGGCTCCGGTCAGTTCCAAGGCGATGTTCGGTGGTCATGGCGTATATCGGGACGGTCTGATGTTCGGGCTTATTGCGAACGAGACGCTGTACTTCAAGGTCGATGGGCACACCCGCGAGGTGTTTGCAGGCCACGGCTGCGAGCCGTTTCGCTATCGGCGTGGTGGCCGCGAATTCGCGATGTCGTATTACCGCTGCCCGGATGAGGCCTGGGATGGCGCCGCGGATATGGCCCGGTGGGCTGATCTGGGCTGGGGCGCCGCCCTGCGCGGGCGGCGGACTCGACCTTGAAATGGTGACCCAGGCGTGCGCCTGCAGGCTTCTGTTCCGGCGCTCGACGTATATACTCACAGGCTGAACGCGACCGTAACGGAATTGCTGGAACATGGAAACATGGTTGTTGGCCGCACTGGCCGGACTGGTTTGGCTGCGCATGCTCTGGCGCGTGCCGCTGTTTGCCGAAGGCAACGTGCTGCTGGGCCTGCTGTTCTTGCTGTTCGGGTTGCTGGCCAGCGGTGACAGCCGGGCGAGCTTTCTGGCGATAGGCAGCGTCTGCTTCTGTGGTGGTTTTCTGGTGCGCATGCTGAACCGGGCCTACGGACGCGACATGCTGGGTGGACCACCCCGTGTGACCGGTGAGACGGTCATCACCATGCCCGAGCCGGATCGGCCGCGTTGGCGGCGGCATTCAAAATAGATTTGCCGGGCGTCGCGGCAGGTGTTGGTCAGCGCCTGGCCGTGATTGCGGCTTCGGGCAGGCCCAGCCGCAGCCAGTTTTGAGCAAGCCCCGGTCGGACAAGACTAAGGTCTGCGACGATCTGTCCCCCCAGAAGAACGACCTGTGTTGATTTCAGTAACGGGCATGATCCGTCCAGCGGTCTGCTGCAAGATGAGGGTTAGTCAGTCGGTGTGCGTCAATTCGGGCGCCAGCCCAGAAGGGCCGCCAGAATTCCACTCCAGCCAAAAAAAATCAGCCAGAGCAGTCCAAGGCCGACAGCGAGCAGGTGTCCCCAGGGCGGGGCCAGCCAGGACAGGGCGCCCCAGCAGCTCAGGGCGAGTCCAGCGAAGCTCAGCGTGCGCGCCAGCGCGTAACGCATCTCGTCGTCGTCGGACCCCTTCATCATGTCGGGGAAACGGCAAAACCGGGCTGGCGAAAAAGCATCGAATGCAGCAATAACAGGAGTAAGCGCATGTTAGCTCAGGGACGTATGACCGGTCGCCGAATTGCGGTGACAGGTGCTTCGAGTGGCATCGGGCGCGCGGCAGCTATACAACTGGCCAAACGGGGTGCGGAGGTCTTGCTGATTGCCCGGAGAGCAGAGGAGCTGGAGAAGCTGTGTGCGGAAATTCTGGCGCAGGGGGGGCAGGCCAAAGCCTATCCGGCTGATCTGGCGGATTTCGAATCTCTGGACGCCATGGCCGAACGCTTGCTCGCCGAGCACGGCAAGATCGATGTTCTGGTCAATAATGCCGGCCGTTCCATCCGGAGACCGCTGGTCAAGTCCTTTGACCGCTTCCACGATTTCGAACGCACCATGCAACTGAACTACTTCGCTGCGGTGCGGCTGAGCATGATGCTGTTGCCAGCCATGCTCGCGGACGGCAATGGACACATCATCAATGTATCCACCTGGGGCACGCTGTTCCCGTCGCCCTTGTTCGCGGCCTATGGCGCGAGCAAGAGCGCGCTGGACAGCTTTACCCGCAGTCTGGGTTCTGAATTGGGAGATCGGGGCATCGCCGCCACCAGCATCCATTATCCGCTGGTCAAAACCCCGATGATCATACCGACCAAACACTACCGAAGCATGCCGGGAATGTCACCGGAATGGGCTGCAAGCTGGATCGTCAAGGCCGTGGATACGCGGCGGGCACGCATCGCGCCGAAATTGATTCTGGCGGCCGGCATCAACTCATATATCTTCCCGAAGTTCGCGCAAAAGGTCGCGCGACGTATCGGGCTCTAGCCCGCATGTTGCCGCAATCCGTCGGACGGGTCTTGGCGACTATTGATATTTACGATGGTCGTTCTTCGGGGGGGCAGTTCGCCACAAGCTGTGGTTTCGCGTGGCGCCGGTTCCCGGACACCTGAGGCCATCTGCTGCCCACGGCACCGACCAGCAGATGGCTCCGCTTCGCGGGGAGCCGCCTGCGAAATCAGCAGGCCGGAAGCCCATGGTCGGGCCCCGAAAACACACCATTGCGACGCGACTGCCGCGTCTTGCGACCCAAATCGAGTTCGGCTGGGGCCTGCCAGCCGGCAGGCAAATTGGGATTGCAGTAAACCCGGGGCGCAAGCGGTTCGGCCTGTGCCCGGATCCGGCTATGATTTTGATAACCGACCCGGAGCAGGTGGGCATTCTTGGGGATGAACCAGTTCGTGGCAGCTGAGGAGAGCTTGTTGTTCATGGCAATCTCGATTTGATGAAAAAGTGAAACACTACATATTCTGGGCCAAAAAAAGCCCGCTACAGCGGCATGCCCTTGAAGATCACAACTCCGCAAAGCCGGTCGTCGGGCCGCAGCGCCAGAATGGGCTCCGGCCAGACCGGATTTAGCGGCTTCAGATAACGCTGCTCGGCCGGCCGGTCACCTTCCACAATGAGCTGTTTGAAGGTGGCGGTATTGTCGTCCGCGCGACGGACCACGACGCAGGACCTGTTTTCTGCACGGCGCGCCGGATCAACAAATATCAAGTCGCCGTCGGCAAAGCTGAGGCGCCCGATGGGGTTGTACATGGACTCGCCACGAACCTGCAGGACAAAGGTCTGCGGGCCGTGCTTGACGGGACACGGCATCCATTCATCCGCCTGGTCGGCATCGTCTATGGACATCTCGATGTCGTGAAAGCTGCCCGCGGCCACCCAAGACAAAACCGGGCATAGACCGCTGGCGCGGGGGCTGGGCTCCCGAGCCTGTGCGGCGGCGCCGTCCAGCCAGCCGCGTGGCTTGCCGCATTGCTTCTCGATCTGGCGGGCCACACGTTCACCAAAACTGCCAACGCCGCGGACAAGCTGGCCGACATAGGAAGGCGATTTGCCGATCAGGTCGGCAAATTGCGCCTGATTTCCTCCGGATGTTTCGGCTATCAGGCGGATCAGATTGCGGCGGCGCGAGTCTCGGTACATGGGTGGAATGTAGTGAAAAACTACAGGTCGCGCAAGCTTTTTGGTTTCTTGGGGTGTTGAGCCGGCTTGCGTAGTCCGAAATTGGTAGGTTCATTTGGGTGGAAACATGTGATACTGGGGCGAAATAAGGGACCTTGGGGAGTTGTGATGTTGAAGCAGGTCGCGGTTAAGCAAACTGCGCGAGGCCGGATTTGGGCTGCGGTGGCGGTTGCGGCGCTGTGGGGCGCGGCGCTCGCGGTCGGCGCCGAAACCAATGGCTGGTACCTCGGCGGTGGGGTTGGGCTCAATGAATTGCTGGATGCCGAGAACCGTTCGCAGCAGCCCGCTGAGGGCTCGGAATGCACGATGGAGATTCCGGGTTCGTCCTGCGTGGTCGGCTCGGATGGCGACCCCGACGCGAGCAATCGCCAGTTCAGCGAGACCGCCTTTGATCTGGGCTTGACTGGCGGTTTGAGCGTGGGCTTCGGTCTGGGCAATGGCCTGCGGCCTGAACTGTCGCTGAACTGGCGCGGCAATGATCTGGATTCCGTGCGGCTGATCAGTGGCTTCGGCTCCGACGATGGCAGCACCGTGACTGGCATTGCAGGTGAGATGGAGAGCATCGATCTCAATTTCAACATGTGGTACGACTTTCTGCCGGGGAGATTCATCGAACCCTATGTCGGGGCCGGTCTGGGTTCACGCTGGGTAAGGATTGATGGGGGATCCGGCAATGCCGGGAACGCGGCCGATAACGAAGCCTTTGCCCTGGGTTACCAGGTGGGTGCGGGTGCCGCCATGTATTTGCTTGATACGCTGGCCTTGACGGTAGATCTGCGCTATTTCGATGGCGCCAGTCCGGAGTTCAGGACGAGTACCGGCGAAGACTTCCGGACCGATTACCACGGCGTTTCGGTTGCCGCGGGTCTGCGCTGGGTATTCGCGCCCACTCCGCTGCCGGATGGGGATGGCGACGGTGTTCCCGATGTCTCGGACAAATGTCCCGGAACGCGGCAGGGCATCAGCGTCGATGCCGCCGGTTGTGCTTTCGACAGCGATGGCGATGGCGTTGCGGATCATCGCGACAAATGCCCTGACACACCGGCGGGCGCGCAGGTCAATCGGCGGGGCTGTGAGAAGGACTCCGATCGTGACAAGGTGTCGGATAGCCGGGACAAATGTCCGGGCACCCCAAGAGGCACGGCGGTCGACGCCGATGGTTGCGAACTGGACTCGGATGGCGACGGTGTTCGCGACTCAGCGGACGAGTGCCCGGGTACGCCGGCTGGAGAGAAAGTCGATCAACGCGGCTGTGAGCTGTCGCTGGTGCTCCAGGGGGTGAATTTCGAGTTCGACTCGGCTGCATTGACGGCTGAGGCGCGGGGCATTCTGGATCAGGTTGCGGTTCTGTTGAGCGGTGGCCTCGTAGACCGTCGGATCGAAGTTGCAGGACACACCGATTTTCTGGGTAGTGAATCGTATAACGAATCCCTGTCCTTGCGTCGCGCTAAATCCGTGAAGGCCTACCTGGTGGAGCGGGGCGTCAGTGCCGAGCGCCTGCTGCCGAGAGGTTATGGGACGAGCCAGCCGGTCGCCGACAACGATACCGAGGAGGGCCGCCAGGCGAATCGGCGCGTAGTATTTACCGTGCTGGATTCCTGATATTTCGTCCTGCGCCAGGGACCGGCTCAAGGTGAGTAGGCAACGCTCGGGAAAGTGCTGAGGGCGGCTGATTGGCCAGCGAGACGAACCGCGGGCGACGCCTGAGCGCGTCGGGGACTGGCGCCGAGACCACCACACCGCGGCGGGTCACGGTCCTGGTGGAAGATCCGGAAATTCGTGCCGAAATTTCCGCTGTCGTGAGTCAACTCGGCTGCGTGGTGAATGCCGGTCCGATGCATCTGGGGCGTCTACAGGCGATCCGTCGGTCGCCACCGGATGCCTTCCTTATCGGCTTGACCACCAGCGCCCCGCAGGTCACTGAATTTTGCCGCTTGGTGCGCGAGGCGGCAGACAGCCCGCACGTGCCGGTGCTCGCGGTCATTCCGGACTCCATTCCAGACCTCGTGCATGAGGCGTTCGCGGTGGGGTGCGATGATTATTTCGAATGGCCGGGTGATCCAGTTGTGGTGCGCGCGCGACTCATGGGGCTGATTGAGCGCTTTGATCATTACAATCGACTTGAGCGGATCCGCATCAATCTGGCCCGCTACATCTCGCCCCGGATTCGCGATTTGCTTGAGCAGGACGTTAATCTGGCGCGTTTGGGCCAGCCCAAGCAGCAGGACGTTTGCATCCTGTTTTCCGATATTCGCGGGTTCACGGCCCTGGCGCAGGACCTGGCGCCCGAGCCCTTGTTTCACAAGGTCAGCCAGCACCTCGGTGGTCAGGTGGATGCCGTTTACCGATACGGCGGTTATGTCGACAAGTTCGGTGGCGATGGCATCATGGCGGTGTTCGACGCGCCGACTCAGGCCAGCGATGCGTGCCATTGCGCGCATAGCATGATCGAGGTCGCCAGCCTGGTCCCGGGCCTGGCGCCGGGTGTGCCGTTACCGTTCGGGATCGGCATTCATCGTGGACCCGTGCTCATTGGCAATATTGGCAGCGGACAGCATCTGGATTATTCGGTGTTGGGCAATCACGTGAACATTGCCGCTCGCCTGTGCGGTTATGCAGATTCCAGGGATATCGTCGTGTCCCAGGCGGTGCGCGATGCGGTCAGCTATAGCCCGACGATTCGCTTCTCCGAGCCCGAACAGGTGACCCTGCGCGGGTTGAGCGAGTCCAGTTCAATCTATCGAATATTGCCAGCGCTGGATGACGATGGATTTTGAATGCGCATGATGGCGGTTGGGGTCAATTTCGAACCGCAGTACCGGGATGCGGTTTCGCGCCCGGTCTCCGGAGTCAGTTCGCTGGATGTTTCGCTTTTCAGGCGATTGCAAGGTCGACGCCGGCTCTTGCTGGCCGGGCGGTTCGTCGTGATGGCCGGAGATGATGCGCGCAGCCTGTTGTTGCTGGATTCGGGGTCAGTGGCGATCCTGGTTCAGGAGGTGCCGGGGCATGGAACGCTGCTGATCCATCAATTCCGCGGTGGTCTGTTTGGTGAGAGATATCGTCGCCCGAAATTCACCCGGCGCAGTGTCCGAGATTTGGCGTGCGATCATGTTGAGGTTCCGGGCCCGATGCTGTGACTGTTCGCGCTGGCTATCAGCTCAAGTTCAGGCGCCAGGAACTGGCGAATATGGCGAGCTGCAGGCGCGAGATGGTCAGTCGCAACTTGCAGGAATTCGCCCGTGCCGGACTGATTGCTCTCCACGGTCGCCGTGCAATTGTGGCACCCTCTCGTTATCCCTGACGGCCACGGACCCGGCTGTCTGAAATGGATGTGCTTGCCAAAACGCTGAAAGGTGCGGCTATGCAAAAACTGCGTTTTCTGACTTTGGTCATAGTCCCCTCACTG